>CALDGX010000001.1 GCA_937941715.1 uncultured Chloracidobacterium sp.
TCCGATAGTCGTCACCGTCTCGCCGTCAATAAAAATATCCGCCCGATAGTCGTCCACCGCGGTTACGACACGTCCGTTCTTAATTAGTGTTTTCATAAGAGCTTCACCACAGAGGCACAGAGAACACAGAGTTTTCAAATCACTTTTCTCTTAATGCCGTTTTTCAATAATTCTACGTTGAAGTTGATTAATAAGCCGAGCTTTTTCTTTGTAAGTTTGAGGTAGGTCAGCAATTGGGCTTCGTGAATCGGCATGATCCTTTCAACCGATTTTAGTTCGAGAATTATTACATCTTCGACAACGATATCTAATTGGTAGCACGCATCGAGTTCAATGCCGTCATACACGATCGGCAGTGGGACTTGGCGTTCAACTCTCAGCCCGGATTTCTTCAATTCGTGAACAAGACAAACTTCGTACGCGCTCTCAAGCAAACCCGGACCTAGAATTCTGTGTACCTTGATCGCACAACCTATGATCTTTTCGGTCAAGTCATTCATAAGAAGGATTTACCACAGAGTCACAGAGGAGACCGAGAAAGAAAAACTAAACCAATTAGACAACTTCATTTTAATCACCACTCGGCTCGGCTAATAACGTTTTAAAATCTCTGGGCCCTCCGTGCCTCTGTGGTGAATCCTGCTCTCCACCGCAGTAACAACTCGTCCATTTTTTATTAATGTTTTCATAAGAATTTAGCCACAGAGTTCACAGAGAACACAGAGGAAATTTCCCAGTGTCCTCTGTGCACTCTGTGGCCATAGGTTTATTTTACTCGCTCGAAGAACATATCGCGCATTCTGCCCGCACCGACGTGCATCCGCTCGACCTTTCCTTTTCGGTCGCGGGTAAACCAGACAACATAGGTTCCCGCCAGAAAATGATCTTTGTACAGCGGTTTAAGCTCGAGATTTATCACGGGTTTGTTGACCAGAAAGCCCTTGCCGCCCTCGACCGTGAAAGCCACTTTCGCCTGTGCCTCGTCGCTGTACCATTCGCCGGAGAATTGCTTCAAATCATCGGCCGTCGGGGTCCATGCTCTTTCGGCGACCAATCGGGTGACCGATCCGTCATCTTCGGCGATCTCGGCCGAGATCGGACGTCCGTCCTTGCCATAGGCGACCTTAGCCCTTGTGTTACCGAGCAGCAGCACATCGTCGGCCGCAAAACGAACGGGAGTTCCGTCGATCCGTAACACGGCGTTGTCAAACGTAAATCTGACGGGTTGGTGGGTGGCCGTTTCACGCCAGAGGCCCACAAATATCTTGAGCTTTTCGTCGGACATCTGCACGGTCTGCGGCTGTGCCTGAGGCGGAAACGGGCCAAAGATCTCGTCCGTCACCGACCGGGCAAGTCCGGCGGCGCTCGGGCTTGTACCGTTGCAGAGTACGGCGACAGACACCTTCCGGTCCGGGTAGCGTGCTAAAAATGTCTGGTAACCCGCCGTCGAACCGCCGTGCGAAACGTCCCGCATCCCTCGGTACGACCCGACCTGCAGCCCGAGCGCGTAGCTGATCTTTTTATCGCCGTTCGTGATGCCCTGCGTTTCGAGAGCTTCGACAAGCGGTGCTCCCATCGACCGCGAATCGAGCATCGCGTTCCATTTCAGCCAGTCGCCGACGGTCGTGAGCATACCGCCGTTGCCGTAAACGTTCATGAACGGCATGTTGAGTGCCCACGGGGCCGTCGCATTTGCACGCGAATACGCCTGTGCACGTCCGGGCACGACCCGCTGATAGTTGTCGCGGGTCGAGCTGTTTTTCATACCAAGCGGCTTGAAAAACCTCTCTTCGACAAAAGCCGGAAACTTTTGCTTCGAAACCCTCTCGACGATCTCAGCGGCAAGTTGGTAACCGCTGTTCGAATACGAATATTCGGTGCCCGGTTTGAAATCAAGGTACTTTTGCCGCAAAACGACATCTACGGCCAGTGCCTGCGAGATCACACGGTCGCCGCGGCCGGCACCGGTCAGCGACATTACCGCTCCCCAATCGCGGAGGCCGGCTGTGTGATTGAGAATGTGCCTGATCGTTAGCGGCGAGCCGTAATCAGGCAATTCCGGAATGTACTTGCGAACCGGGTCGTCGATATTGAGCTTTCCTTCCAGTTGAAGCAGAACGATCGCGGCTGCCGTAAACTGCTTTGCCACCGAACCCGATTCAAAGATCGTCTGTGGCGTATTAGGAATATTGTGCTCCATCTCGGCGAGGCCAAACGCCTTTTCGAAGACCGATTCGCCATTCAACGAAACACCGACCGCACAACCCGGAGCCGGCATGATCACTGACTTTGCAGCCTTTTCAAATGCCCGCTCCGCACCCGCAACCACCTTTGCCTTGTCAGGAATTTGCCCGAAGGAAACTGAAAAGAGAAGAAATGGGATCAGAAAGGCTGGAGTTTTCATAAGTAATAGCCACGGAGTTCACAGAGAACACAGAGGAACTTTCTCGGTGACCTCCGCGTTCTCTGTGGCAAAAATTAGCAAAGTGCAAGGCCCGCGTCGAGCGCCTCAGCCAGCCGATCGACTGTATCGGTCGTCGTATTTAGCATCATGCCGGTACGGATGACGTTGCCGTAAAGGCCGCCTTTGCCGATCAGCACACCTTTTCGCTTTGTCTCCTCAAATACCTTGAGAACGGCTTCCGGATTCGGTTCTTTTGTTTTGCGGTCTTTGACGAGTTCGATGCCGAGCATCAGGCCCATTCCGCGAACGTCGCCTACACAAGCGTGTTTTTCCTGCAGCTCGAGCATACGCTGTTTCAGATAATCGCCGACGACTCGGGCGTTGGTCCGCAGATCGTCTTCCTCGATCACCTTGATAACGGCGAGGCCGACGGCAGATGAGACCGGATTGCCGCCAAAGGTCGAGAAAGTCAGGCCCGGAAACGCATCGGCGACCTCGGGCGTCGCGATAGTCCAGCCGATCGGCACACCGTTGCCCATTCCTTTTGCAGAAGTGATGATGTCCGGCTCGACACCCCAATGTTCGATGCCGAACCATTTGTCGCCCGTACGGCCCCACGCCGCCTGCACCTCGTCCGAGATGAACAGCCCGCCGTGGCGGCGAACGATCTCAGCGACACGCGGGAAATACTCTTTCGGCGGGATGATAAATCCGCCGACGCCGAGGATGGTTTCGGCGATCATACCGGCGATCTTGCCCGTCGTGGTTGTCTTGATGAGTTCCTCGACATCGTCAGCACAAGCAACACCGCACGACGGATACTCGAGCTTGAACGGACAGCGGTAACAGTACGGTGCGTGGGCGTGGACAATGCCCGCGACCTGAGACGCGACCGGCTTCCACGTTGAGTGGCCGATGGTCGACAGCGCCGTTGCCGAGCGGCCCGCGTAACTGTGCCGCAAAGCGATGACCTCGTTATTGCCGGTCGCGATCTTAGCGGCGAGCACGGCCGTGTCGTCAGCCTCGGTGCCGCTGTTTGTAAAGAACGACTTTTTCAAATTGCCCGGCGTGATCTCGGCGAGCTTTTCGGCCAGGTCGCCCTGCGGCCCGTTAGCATACAGCGTCGAGCCGTGTGAGAACGTATTCACCTGGTCGATCCAAGCCTTGTTCACGCGCGGGTTGGCATGGCCGATACTGACCGTCAGCACGCCGCCGAAACAGTCGAGATATTCGTTGCCCTTGTCATCCCATACTTTTTCGCCCTCGCCTTTGACGATGGCGAGCGGCTCCTGGTAATACATCGCCACGGCCGGGAAAAGAAATTCTTTATGTTTGCGGATCGCCTCTGAAAGCGAGGACTTGGTTTCTGGTTGGGTCATATAGATCTCGAAGTTTAACAGTAAGGCCAGGTGTTGAGCGTTTCGGATCACCGCAGTTCGGAGCTGCGATAAATGCCATTAATTGACGGCATCATAACAGATTTCAGTCGGCATGTGTACGATTTTCGGGGCGGAACCGGACGGCACAACAACCGCCCGGGACCGATCAATTCTTGAACTTGATCGACTGCGTCACTCGCTGGCCGGCGACCTTGGCCTGATCGAAGACCGTCGAGTACGAAATACTGACCTGCCAAAGCGCGTTGTCCCGACGAATAAATACCCTTTGGTTATCACTAAATCCCCTGTTTTCGACAACTAACGCCGCATCGCCGATATTGATCGGAAACGCGAAGATGCGAAAATTTGAACGGACTGTGGCCTTGGAGCTAATTTCAAGCTCTTTCGAAAATTTCACGTGCTCCTCTGCCGCCTGCATCGCCGTCGGCTGCGGTATTCGCGGCGGATAGGTCGAGTATGTTACATGAAGGTTCACCAGATTATCGCCCCAGACAGCACAGGTCTGTGACACACGCTCCGGCAGTTTGGCGGTGCAGTTGCCCTCGGCGGGTTTTGCCGGAGATTCGAAGAGAACGCCGCCAAAATTGTAGAGTTTCCATTCGAGAGGCGGAAATCTGGACTTGCCCTTCGCCAACGTGCCTTCTTTTTTGAAGGAAGCGATGATCTGACTCGACAAAGCCGCAGCGGCCGCATCATCCTCCGGAAAGATCAGATCGATCTTGCGAAAGTCGTTAGGAAGGCCGAAGACCAAAATCTTTCGCCGTATTGACTTATTTCCCGGGGTTTCAAAGCGTACCTCATCATAAAATGCTCCGGTTTCGCCCAGAAATGTCGTGTCGTGGATCAGCGATTCGACCGCCTTGGCATTGTTGAGCATATATTGGATCAGGTCCTCGAGGTGCTGTCGTACGGCCTTGTAACCCTTGTTCTCTTTGGTATAGCTGACATAGGCCCGCAGGCCGCCATACTCAAGTTCCCAAAGCACATCGGCCTCAACATCATCGTTGAGCGACGCCAGCGGCTCATTTCGACTCAATTTGAACGGGACCGGAGACGCGACACTCAGTCCGGTGCCGGTCAGGACGGTGCGTTTCCATTCAGGCGGAACCGAGACCCCGGACTTGCCCGCACTTGAACCGGAGTTACCGTCAAAAATGCCGTCGTATTTTCCCTTGCCGCCGCCCAGGGTATCCCTGACCATCCGGTCCGTCGCGTCCGTGATCGTTCCGCCCTTGAGGATATCGGGCGTCGGGGTCGGCTTTGGCGGAGTTTGGCCAAGGCCGGCCGAATAAATAATGAGCGTCAATACCGTCGCGGAAAGTATCTTCATATCGATTTGGAACGCCGGATGCCGAACCCCGGATCGAACGCTGCCAACATAAGTCTCAGTCAGACGTAAATCAAAAAGCCGTCGTCACATTTTGCGCGAACATCGTTGATCGGTCAAGGCCGTTCGATCTCGACCGTCAATAACGGGAACCGGCAATATTGATGTAAACTAGGGTTTTGATTATGACCAAGCGAACTCTCGGAATTGCGGTAGTTGGGCTGGGCGGTGCGGTCGGCACGACGATGGTGGCCGGCATCGAACTGCTAAAGGCCGGTGTGATAGGCACCGAAGGGCTGCCGCTGGCAGAATTTGAGATCGAGGGCATGGTCGGCTATTCGGATATCATTTTTGCCGGCTGGGACCTCTTCAGCGACCACCTCGCCGCGGCCGCTGAGGAACACGACGTACTTACTTACAAACAGTTTCGAGCCGCCGAAGAACGCCTCCGGACGATCAAGCCCTGGCCGGCCGCCGGCAATGACCGCTTTTTGTCCAATATCGAGGGCTCGAACCGCCTCGCCGCCGGCGGTCATCGCGACATGGTAGCCAAACTCCGCGCCGATCTGCAAGGCTTTAAGCAACGGTGCTCATCGGTCGTCGTTGTCAATCTCGCCTCGACCGAAAAATACGTCGCCGAGGGCAACGAGATCTTTAATTCGATAAGTTCATTCGAATCGGCTCTCGACGCCGACTCGCCGGACATTTCGCCCTCGATGCTTTACGCCTACGCCGCCATAGCTGAGCGTGTGCCGTTCGGAAATTTCACGCCGTCACCCGCCGCTGACATTCCGGCCCTGATCGAATTTGCCGCGGCAAATGGAGTGCCGATCGCCGGCCGTGACGGCAAGACCGGTCAGACGTTCATCAAATCGGTCATCGCACCGGCATTACGTGCCAGGGCTCTGAAGGTCGACGGTTGGTTCTCGACCAACATCCTCGGTAACCGCGACGGCCTCGCGCTGTCTAACGAAGATTCGCTGGCGTCAAAGATCAAGACAAAAAGCTCGCTGCTTGAGGACATACTCGGCTATGACGTCGAAGATCATATTGTCGACATTCGATATTACCGGCCGCGGAGAGATAACAAAGAGGCGTGGGACAATGTCGATATCAAGGGCTTTCTGGGCCAAAGCATGCAGCTCAAGATCAATTTTCTCTGCAAAGATTCGATCCTGGCGGCCCCGCTCGCCATCGAGATCGCGCGATGCCTCGACCTTGCGATGCAGCGTGGAAATGGCGGCGTTCAGGACCAACTCGCCGTTTTCTTTAAGCTGCCGATGACCAGCAGCGGACGGCCCGAACATGCATTTCACCGGCAGGAAGATATGCTGCTCGATTGGCTCGATCCCGCCCGGACAAAATAGAAGCTATGCTCAACACTTTTACGTACGAACTTCCCGCGGCGATACATACTGAGTTCACGGCCGCAGTGGAACGATGGAACGGCGGCTCAATGACCGACCGGATCTGGCAAAAGGATGCCGCCGTCTGGACCGGCAGCGACGAGTCGAAATGGCTCGGGTGGCTCGACATCGTCGATGCGGAACTCGCCGATCTGCAAAAGTACCGTGACCTCTCGGCGGATATAGCCGCGGCCGGATTCACCGATGTCCTACTGATGGGAATGGGCGGTTCGTCGCTGTGTCCCGAAGTTTTGGCGATGACGTTCGGCAAGGCGAATTTTCACATTCTCGATTCGACCGTCCCGGCTCAGGTAATGGCGGTCGCGGATCGTTTGGATCTGGCCCGGACCTTGTTCATCGTCGCCAGTAAATCCGGCTCGACGCTTGAGCCCAATTGTTTCAAGCAATACTTTTTTGACCGCGTTTCGCAGCTTGTCGGAGCCCCGAACGCAGGACGCCAGTTCATTGCGATCACCGATCCAGGCTCAAAGATGGAACAGGTCGCCGAGCAGGACGGCTTTCGATACATTTTTTACGGTAAGCCGCAGATCGGCGGGCGATTTTCGGCGCTCTCGGCGTTTGGAATGACCGCAGCGGCCGCGATGGGCCTCGACGTTGAAAGTTTTTTGACAAGCTCGGCCGAAATGGTCTGCGCCTGCCGCGGCAGTAACACCGCCGAAAATCCCGGGGCCGCACTCGGACTCCTGCTTGGGGTTTGTCACGCCGCGGGCCGCGACAAGCTGACCATCTTCACCTCGCCAGAGATCCATGATCTCGGCGCCTGGATGGAACAGCTTGTGGCCGAATCGACCGGTAAGAACGGCGTCGCGATCGTTCCCGTCGACCGCGAACAACCGCAGGCCGCCGATCGTTACGGCTCGGACCGCATTTTCGCGTTTCTGTCTGTTTCGGGAAACGGCGATCTCAACGAACTATATGCCGCCGTTACAGCCGCGGGCCATCCGGCCGTGAAGATCGAACTCGGTTCGATCGACGATCTCGGACAGGAGTTTTTCCGTTGGGAATTTGCGACCGCGGTCACCGGAGCGGTGTTGGGGATCAACCCGTTTGACCAACCCGATGTCGAATCGGCCAAGATCGAGGCCCGCAAGATCACCGACGAATACGAGACCACTGGCTCGCTGCCCGAAGAAGTCCCGTTCTTTGCCTCGGAGAATATTTCGCTGTTTACCGGCGATAAGTATGCCGGCGAGTTGCTCGCCGCCGCCGAAGACGAGACCGCCGCTGCGATCATCGACGCTCATTTGTCCGGTATCGGCGAGGGCGATTACTTTGGCTTGCTCGGCTATGTAGAGATGAACGCGGAAAATGAGCAGCTTTTGCAGGCGATGCGTACTTCGGTGCTCGAGCGTTTCGAGTGTGCGACGTGTCTCGGGTTCGGCCCGCGATTTCTGCATTCGACCGGCCAGGCCTACAAGGGCGGCGGCAATAACGGCGTCTTTCTGCAGATAACTTCAGACGACCTCGCCGACATTCCGGTGCCGGGACAAAAATACAGCTTCGGCGTGGTCAAAGCCGCACAATCGCGCGGAGATTTTCAGGTGCTGATAGATCGCGGCCGCCGTGCCCTGCGGGTACACATTGGCAAAAACGTTGCCGAAGGCCTGAAGGAACTCGCCGTCATTATCTGACCCTCTGAAATTTGCGTGTCGGACGATCATGTTGTTGGAGGTGTTCGCGGGCTTTTTGCCGCGCGGAAAAGGCCGGACTGGCCGGCCTTATTTCCAATTAATAGGAAGTTCGCGTCAGCACTATGGCGTGACCGGATTGGCTTCGACAAATCGCGGCAGTGATATTGCTTGATTGAGATACACGCCGAATTCGGTCCCGGCTTTGACCGTTGCCTCTTCGCCTTTTGTCTGGGTCTCGGCGATCAGGCCGCCTACTCCGCCGATGATGCCGCCGATCAGGGCACCCTTGCCTCCGCCGATCGCACCGCCGATGACCGCACCTCCGACGCCGCCGCCGCCGATGAATTTGACCTTGCGCAGTTTCGTCTTATCACCCGAAGCCGTACCTTCGTTGTCGCTTTTGGCACTCTTGCTGTCGAGATCGGTCAGCGAACCGTTGATCGCCCGCGAACTGCCGTTCGGCATGCGGACCGAGATGAAACTTACGTCGATCTCCCCGACATGTCCGCCCTTGCGGGCCGCCTTGACGGTATCGACCCGCCCCGTAACGGTCGAACCCGTCGGAATGACGACGACGCCGGTCGACGAGTAGACCGGTTCGGTCACCGTCGCCGTAAAGGTATCGCCGGCCTTGGCGGTCTTCGACGAGAGAGTCTTATTCATACGCACTCTCATCGTTGTGCCCGACTCGACAGTAAAGAGCGGCACTGCCGGTTTCTTCGGGCTCGGTTGCTTTGCCACCGGGCGCTTCTTCAAGACCGGCTTTCTGGTTTGTGCCAGACCGTCAACTGACCCTATGGTCAGGAGCAATGCCAAGAACATCAAAAATCCGCTAAAATTCAATTTCTTTTTCATATCGGTTCACCCAAATTGCCCTTTGGCCTCCTTGTCGGATCCGGGCCGAGTCTTTGTATCCAATATCGATCGATTAGTTGTCCATCACGATCACTTTGGGGGTTTGAGTACGATTCAAGATTAACATTTGCAAATATTAAAATAAATAGGTGAAATTTCCTGAAATCGATCATAATTGGCACTATACTCCAAGCGTCACAGTTAGTTTGTAATCTCCAGAAGTTGCCTTAGCCCCCGGTCCAAAGCCGGGGGTTAAGTCGTTAAAGGGAGAGTTTTAACAAGTTTTTTCAAGGAGAAACGTCTTTATGCCATTGGCCACGCCCGCATTCCTTCTTTTCGCTCTTAACCTGCTCGACGCGCTTTTAACGATCGTCTGGGTGCGCTCGGGAGTTGCGACTGAGGGAAACCAGCTGATGGCTTCGCTTTTGGATATCGGCAACGGACCTTTCCTGGCCGTCAAGATCGCGATGGGCACTGTCGCCGCGATCGTATTGATCCGCTGGGGCAGCAGGCCGCTCGCACGATACGGCCTGTCGGTCGCATTGGCGATATATATCGGCCTGATGGGCATCCATCTCTTTACCGGCCTCGCCGCCTTCGGCTATGTTTCGGCCGACCAGATCAAGGAATTTACAGAAATCCCCGGTCAACTTTTCGCTATGTTCATTTGATGCGGGAATCGCAATTCGCTCCGGGCCTGTTGTTTCGAAATTGGAAACAACGGCCCGTTTTTTTTCGTACCTTAATAACCAACGCAAAGGGATTTTGCCGGCATCAAAATGCTTGCTATTTTCTTAATTTGAGGTAATTGTCATTATGAACAGGAACTCGGTCTATCAGCTTTCGGCCCGCCAGATTTTGCTGCTCGCGTTCGCGTCAGCTTTGATCGCCGTGGGCGCGACGGCGCTCATTTACAACTACGGCCGGATGATCGTCACCAAGAGCGGCTCCGATGTGACGCTCGCCGAACAGGCTCCGCCGCAGGGCATCACCGATCCGTCACAGGTGTCGGACGAACAGAACAGTATCGAGGTGTACAGGGCGATCTCGCCGGGCGTCGCGTTCATCAATACGACATCGTATCAGCAGGATTTTTGGGGCGACGTTCAGGAGGGCAATGGCAACGGCTCGGGATCGGTCATCGACGCCGACGGCAACATTCTGACCAACTTTCACGTCATCGACGGTGCCCAGAAACTCACCGTCAGCTTTGGCGGCGACAAGGTCTATCCGGCCAAGGTGGTCGGCGGCGACCCTGACACGGACCTCGCGGTCATCAAGATCGACCCGCCGCCCGGAATGACGATAGTCCCGCTTGGCGATTCAGATAAGCTCGTCGTCGGGCAGAAGGTCCTCGCGATCGGCAATCCCTTCGGACTCGACCGCACATTGACGACCGGTGTCATCTCGGGGCTCCAGCGGCCGATCCGTGCCCGTAATAACCGGCCGATCGATGCCGCGATCCAGACAGACGCATCAATCAACCCCGGAAACTCAGGCGGCCCGCTGCTCGACAAATACGGCAGGATGATCGGCATCAACTCGCAGATACTGTCGCCCGCCGGCGGATCTGTCGGGGTCGGGTTTGCGGTCCCGGTCAATATCGCCAAGCGCATCGTGCCGCAGCTCATCCAGTACGGCGAGGTTCGCCGGCCCAAGCTGGGAGCAGCGACGATCAGTGCAGCTGAGGTCAATAACCGCGGCTACAGGCTGCCGATCGAGAACGGCCTTGTGATCCAGCGTGTCGAACCGGGCACGACCGCCTCGAACGCGGGCCTCCGCGGCCTCTCGCAGGCAGTGAACGGCGGCATCGCCCTCGGCGACATCATTACGGCCATCGACGGCGAGAAGATGAACGATCTTGACGACCTGTACCGATATCTCGACAAAAAGCAGATCGGCCAGACCGCACAGTTCGAAGTATATCGCGGCGGCAAGATAGTCACGATACCGGTCAAATTGCTCGGCTCGGCCCCGTCCGTACGTACGACGCGGCGGTTGGAATAACGGCACGACCAATGAGGCCGGCGCTCATGACGGCGTCGGCCTCATTGCCCCGCAAATGAGCGAAACGCACGATTTTTTTAACGACGGTTACGGTTGGCAGTGCCGCGTTTGCTCGAAAGAGCTCTCGGCGGTCAAAACAGCCGCATCGTCCTTGCCGCTTTACTACCGCGAAGGCGAGGCGGAATCCAAGAACCCATTGCCGACCACCCAGGCTCTCGCCCGCTGGACCGATGCGACACGCCGTTCGCTCACGTGTCCGCGATGCGGTGTGACCGAGCTTATTGAGATCAACTAGCGGCACCCTAAATTTCAAACTCGACGACACATCGTGATAAATTGTAGTTAATGCTGCATCATGAGCTCGAAACCGCGATCTCGCTTGCGCGGATCGCCGGCAAGTTGATCCTCGAACACTACGCTACAGATTTTGAAACCCATCAAAAGCTCGGGGCCGACAACCGATACGAACCGGTGACCATTGCTGACCGAGAGGCCAGCCGCGTCATAGTTGACGGGCTCGGGGCCGCGTTTCCAGACGACGCCATATTGTCCGAAGAAGAGGCGGACCAACCCGAAATTCGCCTCGCCAGCCGGCGCGTGTGGATCATCGACCCGATCGACGGTACCGCGGGTTTTGTAAAAAAAGACGGCGATTTCGGCGTCCAGATCGGCCTCGCGGAAAACGGCTTCCCGGTGCTCGGCATCGTTTTCCTGCCGTTTCACGATTCGATGAGTTACGCCGTAAAAGGCGGCGGATCGTTTACCGCGATCGGATCCGGCGAACCGGTAAGGATGTCGACCTCGGACCGTACAGACCTTTCGACGATGACGATCGCAGTTACCCGCAACCACCTGACCCCGCGGATGAAGCGCATCATAGAGCACTTCGGATTTACTAACATCGTCCGGCGCGGTTCGGTCGGCCTCAAGGCAGGCCTCATCGCCTCGCGCATCTGCGACATCTACATTCACCCGAGCCCGCGGACAAAGATCTGGGACACATGTGCGCCGCAGATAATCTTAGAGGAAGCCGGCGGCATGCTGACTGATATTTTTGGCGGCCCGCTCAGATATGACCGGGCGCAGCTCCAGAATTTGAACGGCATTCTCGCAAGTAACGGTGCGGTCCACGAGCAGGCCGTCGAGCGGCTCGGTTCGGTGCTTGCCGAATTGGGCCGCGCGCCAATGTAAGACATGCCTCAGAGCCGCTTGTACGAACGATTTACGTGATATGATTTAGGCGTCGGGCAGGGACATTGCTATGGAAAACGCGATCTGGATATTATGGCTCATTCTCGGCGTCGGCCTGGTGGTCGCCGAGGTGTTCACGCTCGGGTTCGTCCTGCTCTGGTTCGGCATTGGAGCATTGGCCGCCGCTGCCATGGCCTTTACCGGCTTTGGGTTTGGCTGGCAGTTCGCCGCATTTGCGATCGTCTCGGTCGCGTTGACGGCAATGTCGCGCACTATCTTTGCCAACTATTTCACACACGGTGACGGACACCGGCTGAAGATGGGTATCGACTCGATGCCCGGCCAGATCGGTACTGTCACGACGGCCAGCAACGGAGCGATGCTCGAGGCGGCGGTCAAGGTATTTGGCTCGACATGGACGGCCTTTCCCGCTGATGGCGAATCCGTACTGGTCGAGGGCGAAAAGGTCGAGATCGTCGAGGTCAAAGGCTCGTCGGTCTTTGTCCGCAAGGTGACGAACGAGTTGCCTGAATGGCGAAGCAAGTAGCTCGCCGACCCGCAGCACATCAAACGAAAAATGGACGATCGCCGCCAAATGCGATCGTCCATTTTTTGTAAATTCACAGCCGGACTAGATGATCTCGGCCGTATCCTGATCGGCGGTGTCGTGAATGCCGCCCAGATCGATCAACTCCAGCTTGACCTCGTCGCCAACCGGTTCGGGCAGGCTGTCGCCGACAAATTTAGCGATAATGACGGTGATATTGTCCTCGCCGCCGTTCTCATTTGCCTCACGGACGAGTTCGACACACGCGTTCTGCAGATCGTCGAAATTATCCAAAATGATCCGCTGCATACCGCCGGCGGACACTTTGTTGGAAAGGCCGTCACTGCAGATCAGAAAGACGTCGTCCCGATGGGGCGTCACACGAGCCGAAACGGGATAGATCTCGTTTTGAGCCCCGAGTGCCTGCAGAATGACATTCTTAAGCGTATGTGTCTCGGCCTCGGCCTCGGAGATCTGTTGGGCGTCGATCAGCTGCTGGACAAGCGACTGGTCCTTGGTCACCTGATAGATCTTGCCGTTGCGGACCAGATACGCGCGGCTGTCACCGACCTGGATCACATCGGCCGCCTCGGGCGTGATGCCGATACCGGTAAAGGTCGCTCCCATTCCCTGAAACTGAGGGTCAGTGCGTCCCTGGTTGTGGATCAACTGATTGGCGTAAAGGGTCGCCTCGTAGAGACGGCTGATCAGATAGAGGTCATACGCCGCCGGTTCGATAGTCTTGTCGATATCATCACCGAGGATTTGTTCGCTGACGGTCTCGACGGCCATCGTACTGGCGACCTCGCCCGCAAGGGCTCCGCCCATACCGTCCGAAACGGCGAGCACCACGCCATTGCCGTCAACCTCAAAGGTCTGAGATTCAACGACAAACTCTCCATCATCCTGCGAGCCTGTCCAGCGCTTGGCTCCGGTGATATTCAGCACGAGGTAATTGTCCTCGTTGCCTTTGCGCACGCGGCCGATATGCGATGTGGCGTGTATCTCAACAGTGAACATAATTAACTCAGCGCCTGATCGAGGTCAGCGAGTATATCCTCGATATCCTCGATACCGACCGAAACGCGAACCAGGCCGTCGGTGATCCCCAGGCTTTCGCGTTTTTCCTGCGGCACCGACGCGTGCGTCATTGATGCCGGGTGCGAGATCAAACTCTCGACACCGCCCAAACTCTCGCCAAGCGTACAGAGCTTGACGCCCTCAAGAACCTTTTTTGCGTTAGCCAGCGAACCGGTCTCAAATGCGACCATTCCTCCAAATCCGGTCTGCTGACGTTTTGCCAGTTCATGCTGCGGATGCGACGCAAGTCCCGGATAAAATACCTTTTCGACCCGCGGATGTTCAGCCAGAAAATTTGCGACCATCCGGCCGTTCTTATCGTGTGCCTCCATCCGGACCGCGAGCGTCTTGGTACCTCGAAGCACTAAAAACGAGTCGAACGGGGAGAGAATAGCACCAACGCTGTTTTGAATGAAGCCGATCCACTCTGCATCCTTTTCGTCGTTCAGAGCGACAAAACCACCGACGCTGTCCGAGTGTCCGTTGAGATATTTGGTGGTCGAATGGACGACTATATCGACGCCGAACTCGATCGGCCGCTGAAAATACGGCGACATAAAGGTGTTGTCGCAGACGACGCGGGCGCCGTGAGCATGTGCCATTTCCGACACGGCTTTGAGATCGGTGACCGTCATTACCGGATTGGTCGGCGTTTCGACAAATACCATCTTGGTGTTCGGCTTGAACGCGGGTTCGAGATTGGTCACGTCCGACGTATCAACAAGGTCGAACTCGACGCCATATTCAGATAAAACGCGGCTGAATAACCGAAAAGTACCGCCGTACGTATTGTCGCCCAAAATGACGTGGTCGCCGGCCTTGACCAGCTTTAGCGTCGCGTCGATCGCCGACATACCCGAGGCAAAAGCAAAACCGAATTTAGCACCCTCAAGCGCGGCGATGTTTGTCTCAAGCGCCGATCTCGTCGGGTTCTGCGTCCGTGCGTATTCAAAACCCTTGTGCTGCCCGAGGCCGTCCTGAGCATACGTCGATGTCTGATAGATTGGCACGCTCACCGCTCCGGTGGCGATATCAGGCTCGTTGCCCGCGTGGATTGCCGTCGTAGAAAAGCCCATAAACTAAACCCGAAATCGTTACAATAACGAGCATTTATGGTAACTTGCAGGCACCTAAATTGCAAACACAACGCCGAACGCGGCGGCCGGCTAGATCGGCATCGTGGAGGCGTTGGCGGCGCGGCTCTGTTCGTAGGCGGTGATAGCTGCCTCGTGCTGCAGCGTGAGGCCGATGTCATCGAGTCCGTTGAGCAGGCAATGACGGCGAAAATCGTCCACCGCGAACGTTCGGGTAAATGAACCGCCGTCGGTGATCGAGCACGCCTCGAGGTCGACCGCGAACTGTTTGCCGGGGTCGGCGGCAGCGGCGGCGGCGATCAATGCGACGTCCGCGGCATCGAGCGTGATCGGCAAAAGGCCGTTCTTAAAGCTGTTGTTGTAGAAGATATCGGCAAAGCTCGGTGCGATGATAACGCGAAATCCGTGATCCAAAAGGCTCCAGGGCGCGTGTTCCCGCGACGATCCGCAGCCAAAATTTGCACCCGCGACGAGGATCGACGCTCCCGAAAAACGAGGATCATTGAGCACAAAATCCTCCTGCGGCCGGCCGTCGGCATCAAACCGCCAGTCCCAAAACAGGAATTCGCCGTAACCCGTCCGCTCGATCCGTTTCAGGAACTGTTTCGGAATTATCTGATCGGTATCGATATTTTCCCGCATCAGCGGAACCGCTGTACCGGTTAAATGAGTGAATTTGTTCATCAGTCGTTGAATTTCCAGGCCCGCACATCAACAAAATGTCCGGCGATCGCGGCGGCGGCCGCCATTGCCGGGCTGACGAGATGCGTACGGCCGCCGCGGCCCTGACGTCCCTCAAAATTTCGGTTGCTTGTCGACGCGCACCGCTCGCCCGCGGCGAGAACATCGTCGTTCATCGCAAGGCACATCGAGCATCCGGCGTCACGCCACTCAAATCCGGCGTCGATAAAGATCTGTGCTAACCCCTCATCCTCAGCCTGCTTTTTGATCTGCATCGAACCCGGGACGACCATCGCACCGACTCGGCCGCTGACCCTGTGCCCCTTGGCGACGCGGGCCGCTTCGCGAAGGTCCTCGATGCGCGAATTGGTACACGAACCGATGAACGCCCGGTCTATCTCGACACTTTCGATCGGCTTCGACGGTTCGAGCCCCATATATTCATACGCCCTTTCGAACGATGACCGTTGGCCATTGTCACGAGCATCGCTAAGTTCAGGCAGGCTTTCGGTGATGCGGACGGACATCTCCGGCGATGTGCCCCACGTGACATACGGCTCAAGTTCGGATGCGTCGATCACTACCGTTTTGTCGAACGCCGCTCCGGCGTCGGTCGGCAGAGTTCGCCAATATTCGACCGCCCGGTTCCAAGCGTCACCGGCGGGGGCGAACTGCCTGCCCTTCAGATACTCGAACGTCTTTTCGTCCGGAGCGATAAGGCCGGCCTTGGCACCGGCCTCGATGCTCATATTGCATACTGTCATTCGGCCCTCGACCGAAAGTGCCTCGATGGCCGTTCCGGCAAACTCAATGACGTATCCGGTGCCGCCGTCGGTACCGATGCGGTTGATAATGCCCAGGACCAGATCCTTTGCCGTCACGCCGAACGGCAATTCGCCGTCGACGCGGATAAGCAGATTTTTGGAACGCGACTGCTGCAGCGTTTGCGTCGCGAGAACGTGCTCGACCTCGCTGGTGCCGATACCGAACGCCAACGCCCCGAACGCTCCGTGCGTCGATGTATGCGAATCGCCGCAGACGATCGTCATCCCGGGCCGCGTCAGTCCCTGCTCAGGCCCAAAAACATGGATTATCCCTTGCTCCGCACTGTCGAGGTCGGCGATCCGGATCCCGAATTCCCTGCAATTTTCCCGAAGCGTTTCGACCTGTTTAGCGGCGATCGGATCCTTGAACGGCAGGTTTCGGTTCAATGTCGGGATGGCGTGATCGACCGTTGCAAACGTGCGCTCCGGGCGCCGGACACGGCGGCCCGCCAGCCTCAGCCCCTCAAACGCCTGAGGCGTGGTAACCTCGTGGATCAAATGCAGGTCAACATATAAAAGAGCCGGTTTCCCGGCGTCTTGATGGACCACGTGCGAGTCCCAGATCTTGTCGTAAAGCGTTTTCATCGTGATCAGACGGCGTGATATGCATGGGCGACATTTGCCGAATCGACGGCGTACTGTGCCACGAGTTTACCTGCCTCAGTTGTCGAAACGGATCTCTCTCCCGGCCGGGCGATGTCGATCGTCCGATGGCCGGCGTCCAGAAAGCGGTCGATTGCCGTATCGATCGCGGCCGCCGCCGCCGGCTGCTTTGCAGTATATCGCAAAAGCATCGCCGCCGAGGCGATAGCCCCGAGCGGATTCGCGATGTCCTTGCCGGCGATGTCCGGAGCCGAGCCGTGGACCGGTTCATAAAGGTCGATGTCGCCGCCGATCGTGGCCGAAGCAAGCATCCCGAGCGACCCGGTCAGGACCGCGGCCTCATCCGAGAGGATGTCGCCAAAAAGATTCTCGGTCAGTATCACGTCAAATTGCGATGGCCTGGTGACGAGGTGCATCGCACATGCGTCAACGAAAAGATGGTCGAGTTCGACGTCAGGAAAGTCAACGGCGACGCGGTCGACAGTCGATCGCCAAAGGCGCGAAACCTCCAGCACATTCGCCTTATCGACCGATGTGACGCGTTTACTTCGTTTACGAGCCGTCTCGAACGCGATCCGGGCGACTCGCTCGATCTCACCGGACGTATATCGCATCGTGTTGTAGGCCTCGGTGCCGCCAGCTGCCCGCGGCTCACCGAAATAAAGCCCTCCGAGCAGTTCGCGGACTATCATCAGATCGGTGCCGCGAAACACCTCCTCGCGCAGCGGCGATGAGCCGATCAGGGCCGGAAACGCCCTTGCCGGACGCAGGTTGGCAAAGCCGCCGAGCGCCTTTCTGAGCCTCAAAAGTCCGATCTCGGGCCGCTCTCCCGGCGGCAGACCGTCAAATTCGGGCGAACCGACCGCTCCGAGCAGAACCGCATCGCTGACGGCGCACGCCTCGCGTGTTTCCGCCGGAAACGGGTCGCCGCAGGCGCGGATCGCCGCCCCGCCGATAAGATGTTCGGTAAATTCAAGTTCGAGCCCGAAGGGAGCTGCGATCTCGACCATTACGCGAACCGCTTCGCGTGTTACTTCCGGGCCGACACCGTCACCGGGCAAAATTGCGATCTTCATAAAGCTCTTCTCCTACGCGGCAAGTTTCACCGGCACGCGAACCGGGATCAGTGCCATCAGATCCTGATCGTAAACATTCTTTTTGCGGTCTGCGAGGGCGACAAAACGGGTGTAGATCTCGGCGATCTGCTCGTCGTCAAAGGAATAACCCAATTCCGCATATCGCGATATCAGAGCGTGCCGGCCTGAGTGTTTGCCCAGCACGATGTTATTGTGCGGCACGCCGACCGACTCGGGCGTCATGATCTCGTAGCATAGCGGATTGCTGAGCACACCGTGCTGGTGGATGCCGGCCTCGTGGGCAAACGCGTTGCGGCCGACGATCGCCTTGTTAGGCTGGACGCCGAAACCGACGATAGTTGATAGTAGCTGGCTCGACGGGTATAGCTGCGTTTGATCGATCTTGTTCGAAAACGGCATTTTGTCTCCGCGGACCGCGATAGCCATCACGAGTTCTTCAAGCGACGCATTTCCGGCCCGTTCGCCGATCCCGTTGACCGTACACTCGACCTGTGTAGCTCCGGCCTCAAGCGCCGCCAGGCTATTGGCAACGGCCAGCCCGAGGTCGTTGTGGCAATGAACACTGATCGTCACGTTGCGGTCGCGAACGACACGCTCCCTGACCGCCCGTATCAGCCCCGCAAACTCGCCCGGAAGCGTATAACCGACCGTGTCCGGCACATTTAGGACCGTCGCGCCTTCGCTGACGGCGGTTTCGAACACCTGACACAAATAATCAACGTCGCTCCGGGTCGCGTCCTCGGCCGAAAATTCAACATCGTCCACGTATTGCCGAGCGGTCCGAACGGCGTTCGCGGTCATTTCGATCACCTCGTCGCGGGACTTTTTCAATTTGTACTGCAGGTGAATATCCGAGGTGGCAATGAAAGTGTGAATACGCGGACGTACCGCCGAATCGAGTGCCTCGGCCGCCCTTTGAATGTCCGACGGGACCGTACGGCACAGAGCCGCGACCGTCGTTTCGCGGCACTCGTCGGCCACGGCCGCGACCGAACGAAAATCCCCCTCGGAGGCGAACGGAAATCCCGCTTCGATCACGTCAACGCCGAGACGCTCGAGCTGGCGCGCCATCGAGATCTTTTCTTCAAGGTACATTGAGCAGCCCGGCGATTGCTCGCCGTCACGAAGTGTCGTATCGAAAATAGCGATGTTCTGTGTTGTCATAGTCTCTCCAATTTCAACGGAAGATCAGCCCTGATATCCGAACGCCCGGATCATTTGTGACAAGCTTAGGCTTCGCCCAAGTCGAAAGTCAAGATTATGTAAATCTATCTTGCATAAGATTTGATAATGGCGGTATAATCAAACTTTGTTGTCGTTTGGCTTATTGTAGCGGGGCCCGCGGCCGTGTAACGGCGGGGCGGCGGCATGAGGTCGGGTTATGGATATCAATCAGCTTGAGGTTTTGGTCACGGTCGCGCGCGAGCGCAGTTTTTCACGGGCCGCAGAGGTGCTCGAACGCACCCAGCCGGCGATCAGCCAGGCGATCAGGCGGCTCGAGGCCGAGGTCGGCGAGCGTCTTTTTGACCGCTCTTCAAAGGACGGGACGCTCACCTTTGCCGGCGAGGTCCTGCTCGACTACGCCCGCCAGATGCTCAATTTACGGTACTCGGCGCAGGCTGCCCTGGTCGAGATGCGCAACCTTCATCACGGCAAGGTCACGATCAGCGCCAATGAACACACGGTGTTTTTTCTGCTGCCGGTCATCGCCGAGTTTCGCCGCCGCCATCCGCTGATCAAGATCGAGGTCCAACGCGGTGTCGCCAGCCGTATCCCCAAGCAGATCACGGCGCGCGAGGTCGAACTCGGGATCATTTCGTTCTCGCCGAATGACGATTCGATCGTGTCGATCCCCGTGATGACCGACGAGCTTACGCTGATCGTCGCCCCCAAACACCGCTTTGCCGCTGCCGGAATGATCTCGATCAAACAGCTCGGCACCGAGAGCTTTGTGGCTCACAACGCACCTTCCCCTTACCGGCAAAAGGTCATTGAGGCTTTTGACCGGCATAATACGCCCCTTAACATCTCGGTCGAGCTGCCGTCACTCGAAGCGATCAAGAAGCTCGTCCAGACCGGCGACGGTATAGCCCTGGTGCCGAGGCTTACCGCGAAGAGTGAGATCGAGGCAGGACAACTGGCCGCCGTGTCGGTAAAGGAAATGCAGCTCGAACGGAAACTGCACGTCGTGTATCGCAAAAACTCGGAATTATCACACGCCGCACATGAATTTATTAAGATTGCCAAAGAAATCGTAAAATAGTGCCGATTTAGGCGGACAATTTTCTATCCATCTCGGCTTTTTTGGGGTAGAATTGTGGACAAGTTTTGCTCTGTGCAGGACGACATCTATCTACACTCTTGTTATATCGGTGGTATTCGATGACTGAAAAAGATCCCAGTGACGCTAATTCTCCGTCCGAACGTCGTGATTCGGACCGCAAAAAATTGATCGTTGACGTCAGGTTCGAGGGCGGCGACGGTACCGGTATTGCAAATACCCGCGACATCGGGATAGGCGGGCTGTATATGACGACGACCTCGACGCTGGACATTGGCACCCCGATCCTGATGAACGTCAGCGTTTCGGGCCGTGAGATGCACATCAGCGGCGTCGTGGTCTATTCTGATCCGGGGCACGGTGTCGGCGTCCGTTTCAAGGACCTTTCGGCTGACGACCTGGACTACCTTCGTCGTGAACTAAATATAGCCTGATCTCAAATACTTATGTTCGATCAATTTACACTTGGAATTGAAGAGGAGTTTCAGATCGTCGATCCGGTGACCCGCGAACTGAAGTCTCACGTCTCAGAGATCCTCGATGAAGGCAAAATGCTGCTCGGCGAAAAGATCAAGCCGGAAATGATCCAGTCAATGATCGAGGTCGGCACCGGCATATGCGCGAACATACACGAAGCACGCGAAGATCTGTCGAAATTACGCTGTATCATCTCGGGACTTGCCCGGAAAAAGAATATGGCGATCGTCGCCGCTTCGACGCATCCATTCTCAAAGTGGTCCGAACAGGAGATATATGACGGCGACCGTTACAAACTACTGGTCGACGAACTGCAGATGGTCGCCCGCAGCCTGCTGATCTTTGGACTCCATGTCCACGTCGGCATCCCCGACGTAGAAAAGCGGATCCAGGTCATGAACGCGGCGAGATATTTCCTGCCGCACGTTCTGGCATTAACGACATCGTCGCCCTTCTGGCTTGGTTTCAATACTGGACTTAAATCGTACCGGAGCGAGGTGTTTAAAAAGTTTCCTCGCACCGAGATCCCTGACACATTCGAGTCGTACCAGCAATATCAGGCATACGTCGATCTGCTGGTCAAAATGAACTGTATCCAGAACGGTTCGAAGATCTGGTGGGACGTTCGGCCGCATCACCTGTTCCCGACGCTCGAGTTTCGCATCTGCGACATACCCACGCGTGTCGATGACACGATCGCCATCGCCGCATTATTTCAGGCTATCGTCGCAAAACTGATGGTTCTCAACGAAGGCAATATCGGATTTCGCATCTATCATCGGCGACTGATACTCGAAAACAAGTGGCGGGCGATACGCTACGGCCTCGACGGCAACTTGTTGGATCTCGGCAAGCAAAAAGAGGTTCCGGCGAGGGATTTGATCCGTGAACTGCTCGAGTTCGTCGATGACGTCGTAGATCCGCTCGATTCACGCAAGGAGATCGAGCATATCCACACGATCCTCGATCGCGGCACGTCAGCCGACGAACAGCTGCGTGTCTGGAACGAGACCAACGGTGATCTTAACGCCGTCGTCGATATGCTGATGAAAAACACGCTCGAAAACGTGCCCGACAACTGCTTTGCCTAAAACGGCGTTCCGGATCGAAGCCTAGTAGATCGACACAGTTAGCGTAAATGACGTTGTCGATCGACAGTTGTTAAAGACATCTATCCAATTGTCGCCCGAATCGGTCGTGTAGGTCGTACTGGTCGTCTGACTGCCCAATACGACGCAACCGTTGCGAGAACTTACGGTCGCCGAGAGTGTCTGTCCATATCGGGCTCCCAAGACGAATTTCCGCTGACTGTTGCCGCCGATCGTGGACGAAACGGTGGCCGACGTTCGGCCGCGCGTGAATCGTATTCTGGTTTGGGCCGAAGAGGTATCCGGCATCAAGGCCGCGATCGCGATCGCCAAAAGTGTTAGTCCGATCAGTTTCTTCATCATTTTCTCCTTCGATAGTCGTTCGGAGGCGGTAACCACCCGCTCCGATATGTTAATGTCCCGGATCCGAAAGTATTTCAGAAAGTTGAGACAGCCTGCTTACCAAACGAAAAATCGTGTCAGATAAAACGAGAAGACCATACTTCCACCGTTTTAGTCCAGACGGAAAATGACCGTTACACTCGATTCGACCGTTATCGACCCCGCCGAAAATGTCGCGAGGTTGTTAGAGACCGAGACCTGACGCGGACCGACACCGTCGACGGCAAACGAGTTTGCTAGATTTGCATTCGAATTATATTTGTCCGAGGCCGTTCCCTCGCTGATCTTGATAGCCTTGCCGAGCGTCTGGCCGATCGCTCCTGTCATCGATCTTGCCTTTTCATAGGCCGCCTTCATCGCCATCTCACGGGCCTTCTGCCTCAATTCGATAAGCCGCGACGTGGCAAATTGCACACTGTCGATCTCGGTCGGCTGCGTCGCCAATATCTCGTTAAACACATCGTCAAACGCCTCGAGTTTGGTCAGCGTGATCGTCACTGACCGCGACACCTCGTAACCCTGGAACTCGCGGGTCCCGATCTCGTCACCATCCTCGTCGTATATCGGTTTTTGACGGTCGCGGATCGAGATGTATTTCATCGAGACCGAAATGTTGTTGGTGCGGACGTCCTTGGGCGGGATATCGTACTTGCGGGCGATCCGCAGCATTTTGGCGACGCCGTCTTCGTTCGCCTTGCGAGCGGCCTGAAGGTCCTTGTCGAGTTTGGTGAAATCGACCGAGATGGTCGCCGAATCGGGTTCGACCGAGATCTCGGCCTTTCCGCTGACCTCGATCGTCGGGATATTGTTTTCGGCCGGACGGATCTGGGCGGTCAACCGGGTGGATGGTATAAGAACGAAAGCAAACAGCGAGACAAGCAGAATAGTACTTTTCATAGCGTCATTGAAACGGCATCGAAAAGTTTGCCCGCCCGTGCAGGTTAAATGCCGTCTAGACGGCTGACGATCGATGCTCGAGAGCGAGTTCGAGAAAGTTCTCAAACAGGATGCGTCCGTCCCGCGATTCATTTGGGTGCTCCCAGCGGGTCGGGTTGGTCGACCAATCTTCAAACGATTTTTCGAGATGAAACTGGACGCAATAGATCAGCTGGCCGTCGCTGCGTTTGACCATCATCTGATTTTTGCAAAGATATGACGTCGCCAGCAGTTTAAATCCATTCGGCACGCCGTCGACCTGAACTCCATGATTTTGCCAGACCCGGAGAATGTCGTCTTCGGTCGTATAGTCCTGCCATTTGCCTGACTCGCGGTCGTCATTTCCCTCAAAGATCGGATCGCTCTTATCGACGATCTTTACAAACCGGTACTGATATTCGACGACGCGGCCCGTGCGCTTTGAACGCAGTTCGAGGTCATCCAGCGTCTTGAGCTTTGCCCCGAACGAGACCCCGACCAGCTGATGTGCTCCGCAGATCGCCAGCACCGGGATCTTTGTATTTTGGATAAAGTCGGCAAAATCCTTCAAATGTGTCGGATTGTAATAATCAAAATCGGAATAGGTGCCGCTCATCACGATCGCGTCCGGTTTGAACTGTTTTGCGGCCGCCGCGACCTCCGACAGGTGAACGGTCATCGTTTTGGGATTTTGAACGAGACGGATGACATTCTTGGCGATGTTGTTGCACGCCATCCCCGAGACCTTGCGTTCAAACTCGAGTTTGCTCTTGATGGTGCCGCTCCACTCACGGTGGGCCAGGTCCGACATATCTGATTCGTACCTGAGCAGATCATTGACGATCAGGACCTTGGCGTGCGAGATCCGCTGTTCGATCGGCTCGTACCGGCAAAAGGAGTTTTGGTTGTAGGGGAAAGGCAGCGTTTCCATCTCGGGTGCCTTAGCGACAGCGTCAAACATATAGAACAATAGCGTCGGCGCCTGGGCCGAGCGTATCAGCTGATTATATCATCAATTAACGCGCCGTAAAGACTCACAAACGCCCCGCACTTGAATTGCCGCTCGTTTCGCTGATCCAAACGGTTGAGGTCGCACAGTATTTCCTCGTCAGGGTCGTTGAGCTTTTCGCATAGCCGGCACATCTGTGGCAACGGTACGGCCTTCGGGTCCAACTCATTCCCGTCATCGTCATAAAAGGGCATTTCTCAAACCTCTCAGGCCCGCTGTTTGGTCGGTCGGTCAAATTGCGGCATCAGCGGCCCGGCACCGGCCTCGGCGATCTCGGCCCGCAGCCGCCGCAGCAGCGCAGCCCGCAGACGCTTTCGGGCCGCCTCGGAGTTGTCGTCGGACACGGTATCCGCAAGCAGCAGCATCTTTTGCCAGGAAGTTTCCAGTTCGTCGGCGGCCGCCGAGATCTTTGTGATGTCGTAAGGAACGGCAAATGACCGGCATCCGAAACGAGCAAAGACCCGCAGATACCTCGCCATAGCGAGGTCGGGGCAGGAAAATCGGCGCTTACCGACCTTTAGCTCGATACCGAGCAGCGTGTATTGGATCTCAGCGGTATTTTCGCGTTCCGGGATCTCAAGAACGTATGACCGTGTTCGCTGCGAGCGGATCTTTTCCAGGTAAATGACCGGCATCCACTCAGAATCGAGCGCGTCGACGATAGCATTACTTCTGTCCATCAGCCAATGACCGGTTACTCTACTTTTCGGCTTTGATCACGTTCGCCGACGGCAGATGCGAGAATTTTTGGATCACCGATTCGCTGAAAATGCCGAAATAGAAGACGCCAAGCACCGCGATCGCCAGAGCCGCGGCGAGGCCGATCGGCATTTTGGGTTCGACCCATTCGGTTGTCCGCTCACGGAAGAACATGACCACGATCAGCCGCAGGTAATAGTACGCCGAGATCGCCGTGTTGACCACCGCGACAACGACCATTATCGTCAGCAGCGTGCTTCCCGCCTCAAGCGCCGGCCGAAATACGAGGATCTTGCCCATAAAGCCGGCCGTCAGCGGCAGCCCGAGCAAACTCAGCATAAATAGCGAAAGTGAGAACGCTAGGACCGGCGACCTGAAACCGATGCCATTATAATCCTCAAACTCGGTCCGGCGGTCGTTCTTTTGAGCAAGCAGCGTGACTATCGCGAAGGCTCCGAGGTTGGTCACGGCGTACGTCAGCATATAGAACGCGACGGCCGCGATCGCCTCTTCACGGGCCTGCGGTGTTTTGGCAGAACCTGCCCCGATAAACCCGACGAGAGCATAACCCGCATGGGCGATCGACGAATATGCGAGCATTCGCTTGACGTTCGACTGCATTACCGCCGCCACGTTGCCGATGATCATGGTCAGCATCGCAAGGACCGCGAGTGCGGAGGTCCACGATTGGTGGAGCAAGGCGGACGCCTGTACGCCCGCGATAAGCGGAAAGCCAAGCACGAAGATCCTGATGAACGACGCAAATGCCGCGGCCTTGGGGCCGGCGGCCATAAAGCCGGTGATCGGCGTCGGGGCTCCTTCGTACACGTCGGGCGTCCAGACATGGAACGGGGCCATCGCGATCTTAAAGCCAAAGCCGATCAGCATCATCGCACCGCCGACCAGCAATAGTGCCGGAAAATTCGGATTGGCGACCTTTTCGGCGATCTGCGTAAGTCCGGTGCTGCCGGTCGCTCCGTAAACGAGAGCCATTCCGTACAGCAGAAATGCCGAGGCAAATGACCCGAGGATGAAGTACTTCATCGCCGATTCGTTAGAACGCAGGTCGGCCCGTCGGAGCCCGGCCATGACATACGTCGCGATCGACAGCGTCTCAAGCCCCAGAAAGATCACGACGAGATCATTGCCCGCCGACATCATCATCATTCCGAAGGTCGCAAACATCAGCAGTGCGTGATATTCACCGGCCGGCACATCTTCGCGCTCGACCCAGACCGTCGAAATGAGTATCGTCATCGCCGACACGAATAGAAACACGAACGAAAACCCGAGCCTGAGATTATCATGGGCGATCATTCCGCCCCATGAGGTTCCCTGTTCGTAACCGCCCCACATCGTTGCCAGCAAAACACCTGAGGCCGCCAGCCCGATCAGTGAAATGGCCCCTGAGACCATTCGCTGTTTCGGAAAGAAGCTGTCGTAGAGCATAACGATTATGCCGGCCACCGCCACGATGAGTTCGGGCAGGATGACCGTAACGTTTACGCTAGGTGCTAATAGATCTGTTAGGAAAAGCGTGTTCATTTTTACTTTATTCGACCCCGAGTCAGTGCAGTTCCTTGTAACCGCTGTACTCGTATCTTTTTTCCCCGGCCGTCACACTCACGCTCAGCGAGTTTTCTTTCGGCGGTATCGGGCAATTGAATTTATCGCTGCCATACGCACAATTCGGATTGTAGGCAAGATTGAGATCCAATATTACGGTGCCTTTCTCAGGCTTTTTAATGTCAATGTATCGTCCGCCGCCATAAGTTTCGGTCCTGTTCGTCAGGTCCCTGAATGGAACGAACAATAGGTCGGCGTACTCCGGAAACTTTGCAAGTATCGCCGCGTCCATCTGATAAACGCTCAAGGTCAGCGCCTTGCCCTCGAGCGTGAATTTCAAAATCCCGTACTTTACGAACTTTTTCGTGACGCCGGACGATGTCGGCATCTGAAAGTACTTTTCGCTCGGGGTCTGCGTAAATTTGGCCGTTACCCGAAATGCGTCGTCGATCTCGTAATAGTTCAGCCCCTTGAAACCCGCGAGATCTTCGGGTTTGAGCGGCGATTCGGCCATGTTTCGAAACTCACGGTCACGTCCCTCTCTGAATTTTGCGACGTCCGTCGTCCCGTAAAATGTCTGACCGCCGGCCGAAACCGCGATGCCCAACATCATGACCAGGACAGCCGCCAATCGCATAGGATCAGTGTTCCGCCTTCGGGGCTTCCTTCGCCGGCGGTGCCCCGGCATGGTCGATCAACCCTCCGGCCTGACCCATGACGCGTTCCTGTATCGACCTGATCGCCATCTCAGACCGTTTGAGGAACGGCTTGGGAAACACGCCCATGTAAACCATTAATGCAAGCAGCGGCACCATCAGCCCTATCTCGCGCATGGTCAGGTCGGCGAGCGAACGATTCTTGTCGTTCGTCACCTTGCCGAAAAACACACGCTGGACCATCCACAACAGGTAAACCGCCGCAAAGATAACGCCGGTCCCGGCAAACATCGTCGCGACGTAATTCCAGTTAACGCTCGACGTGACGCTCAACGCGTGCGACCCGAACATCCCGATCATGATCATAAATTCGCCGACGAAACCGTTGAGGAACGGCAATCCGATCGACGCCATGGTCGTGATGACGAAGAGTGTCGCGTACGTCGGCATAACGTTCGCCAGCCCGCCAAATTCGGTGATCGCACGGGTGTGTCGGCGTTCGTAAATAAAGCCGACGAGCAGGAACAACGCTCCGGTTGTGACGCCGTGGCTCAACATCGTGAACAGAGCTCCCTGCATACCCGACTCGGTGAACGAGAACATTCCGAGTATCACAAAACCCATGTGGGCGACCGACGAATAAGCGACCAGGCGTTTGACGTCAGGCTGCACCATCGCCACGAGCGCACCGTAAATGATACCGATGATCGCCAGGGTAATGAACAACCAGGCCCACTCGCGGCTCTGGTCCGGAAATAGTGCGAAATTGAACCGCATCAGGCCGTACGTTCCCATCTTCAGCAGAACGGCCGCAAGTATCACCGAACCGGCCGTCGGCGCCTCGGTGTGAGCGTCGGGCAGCCAAGTGTGGAACGGGAACAGCGGCACCTTGATCGCGAACGCCAGTGCGAACGCCATAAAGAGCAGTGTCCCGGCATTTGCCAGCGGCCCGGTAAAGCTCAGTTGGCCGAGCTTCATCGTGTTCAGCAGCGTCACGAGGTCAAACGTCCCGACGCCCGTGGCATCCGCGTGGATGTAGTACAGCGAGATGATCGCCACCAACATCAGCAAACTGCCTAACGCTGTAAAGATGAAGAATTTGACCGCCGCGTAGATGCGGTTCTCACCGCCCCAAATGCCGATCAAAAAGAACATCGGAACAAGCGATGCCTCGAAGAACAGGTAAAACACCAACAGATCGAGCGACACAAATACGCCGATCATCGCGCTCTCGAGCAGCAGCAGAAAGACATAGAATGCCGTCGCCCGCTTTTCGACCGCGTGCCACGTCGAGATGACCGCGATCGGCATAATGAACGTCGTAAGTATCACCAGCCAAAAGCTGAGCCCGTCGACGCCGACGTGATAGTTGGTATTTATCGCCTTGATCCAGGGGACGTTCTGCTCAAAGAAATAGCCGCTCGCTCCGGCCGCCGCCGACTTGGAAAAAAGCACGAGCGACACCAGAAAATTGAGCACCGTAAATCCGAGCGTGACCCACTTGAGCTGGCTTTCCTGCTTCCAGAACATCTGGTGGGCAAGCGTCAGCACTGCTCCGATGACCGGCAGCAGGATCAATATCGTCAAGAGATTTTGATTAATGAGATCCATTTAATTTGTTCGCCGTTGGTCGTCCGTTGTTCGCCGCCTGCCCCTCGGGCCGCCGCGAACCGTGATCAACGAACCACTAACTCACAAGTTTCAAACCGTAATAAATAAAATATCCGAGCACGACCATCGCACCGAGCAGAATGATCGCCGCATAGCTTCGGACAAAACCGACCTGCAGCTGCCTAACGACGCCGCCAAACTCCATCACAAAATGGCCGATGCCGTTGACGATGCCGTCGATAAACCCGACATCAAACCCTTTCCAAAGCCCGTTTCGCGACAGGTTGGTGAGCGGGTCGACAATGTAGCCGTTGTAAAGCTCGTCGAGACGCCATTTTTGCTCGAGGATCTTGGGCATCACACGCAGCGGGTTGCTCTTGAAAAGGGCAAATCCGATACCGATGCCGACAAATGCCAAGACCGTGGATAAAAGCGCCAGCCAGCGTTCCTTGGCGATGACCTCGGGCGAATGTGCCTCATGGTCAACCGCCGGCGACTCTGCAGCCGAACCGGTCTTGGCCGGTTCAGGTTTTGCGTGTTCGTCAGCGGGCTTAGTCGCCGAGGCCGGCGCCGCGTGAATTTCGTGACCGCCCTTGCCGGCCTTTGCGATGACCGGTTCGAGCGTATGCTCAAACAGGTTGACGTCACCCGCACCGGCAAGCGAGCTCATCGCGTACGGGATGCCGACCAGGCCGCCGACCGTCGAAAGTATCGCCAGGGCGATAAGCGGGACCGTCATCGACCATGGCGATTCGTGCGGCTTGAAATCGGCCGGAAGAGCGTGATGTTCGTCATCATCATCGGCGGCATGAGCGTCTGCATGATCGGCATGTCCGTGATCGGCATGATGCTCTTCGCCCGGCAGGGCGTCATGAAAACGTTCGGTCCCCCAAAATGTCATGACCATCATTCGCGTCATGTACACGGCGGTCAAAACGGCCGTTAAGGTCGCGACCACCCACAATATCTCATTGCCGGGAAACGGCCCGCCAGGGAAATAGTTGTCGGCCGCGAATGTCTTGTACAGTATCTCGTCCTTTGAAAAGAACCCGGCCCAGATCGGGATACCGCATATCGCCAGCCAGCCCATCGCCATCGTGATAAACGTGATGGGCATATATTTCTTCAAGTTGCCCATCTTGCGCATATCCTGTTCGTGATGCATTCCGTGAATGACCGATCCCGAACCGAGGAACAGCAAGGCTTTGAAAAAGGCGTGTGTCATCACGTGAAAGATCGCGACTACAAATGCTCCGACGCCCGCGGCCAGGAACATAAATCCAAGCTGCGATACCGTCGAGTACGCCAGAACCTTCTTAATATCGTTTTGTGCAATAGCGATCGTCGCCGCAAAGATCGCCGTCGCGGCTCCGATTACCGCCACGATCCACATCGCGGTGGGTGCAAATTGATAGATCGAATTTGCGCGGACGACAAGATACACGCCCGCGGTGACCATCGTCGCCGCGTGGATAAGAGCCGACACAGGCGTCGGGCCGGCCATCGCGTCGGGCAGCCACGTAAGCAGCGGTATCTGAGCCGATTTACCTGTCGCACCGATAAAGAGCAGGACCGCCGCGGATGTCAGGCCGCCGGCAAAGATCGCTCCCCAGGTGAACGGGTCCGATCCCATATTCTGCGTGATAAAGGTGAACGCGCTCTGTACCTGCTGCCCGTCGACGACCTTATCGTAGAACGAGATCGAACCGGTCAGCGTGAACACGAGGAATATCCC
>CALDGX010000002.1 GCA_937941715.1 uncultured Chloracidobacterium sp.
CATCCCGAGTTCGTCTGCACGACGGCCGATTATTTCGGCGGCTCCGCGGCCCGAAATAATGCCGGATCGGAAGCCGGCAGCGTGCCATGACGCAATCCCTTGACCATCGCGAGCGTGGAAGACCTTCATCGCTTCACCTTCCGCTGTGAAGTATAGACGGCCATCCGTCAGGACCCCGTCACAGTCCATCAAAAGCAACTTAACTAGCCTGGCCCGTTCCTCGATCCTCATAATTTATGTGCCGTTTACGCCGATCTTTAACTGTCGGACGCGAATATCACCGAATCTACCTGTTGCTCGAACGGTCTTGAGGAATTTGGTGGCCTCAGTAAGGGTCCGGCCGGCGTAAATGCCTATGAAAGCGGTCTTTTGGGCAACGCCCGTGTAATAATTCAATCCCGTCTCAAAACAATTCAAGGCGAAGACCTTGTTACGCGGGAACAGGTCTTGTATCGCCAGCCGTTCCGATTCAGTGAAGGTCGGTTTCTCGCAATTGCCCCAATCCGTCATTTTTTTGCTCTTAAGTACGATCCCGTAAAATCGTTCAGATTCGAAAATGACATTGTCGTTTCCGACCTCGAACGGCAGATCGAAGGGTTGAAAATCACTTCCACCCTTGCATTCAACTGTCGGGTCGCCGCAAACCCGGCCGGCCTTTTGCTTTTTCTGGGCCGCAGACATCGATACGAAGGTCAATATCGATAGTATCGATAGCGACGTTATGAGTGATCTGGTTCGCATAGGTCATCTAACCTCAAAAGTTTCAACGCCGCTTAGCTTCCACGCAGTTCCGGTCTTGGTCAATCTGAATACCGCAATGCCGGACTCAACTTCCTTTGTCAATAATTTGATAGTTAGCATCGTCTCAACCAGCACGTTGTTAGCATCCAGCCGGTCCACCTGACGCACCTGTGTCTGCCACTGTTCGGTCCCTCCCGCGATGCCGCCCGCAAATTTCGATGCTTCGCCAGGCATTACAAGGGCGTCAATGTCCGCTTTCCGATTGGAGACTGCCGCCCGATCGAAATCGGAAAAAAACGACCTTACTGCGGGATCAATGCTTGTCGATGCCCCGAGGCGGTTTCGCAGGTTCCTCGCGGCAAAACTAGCACCGTACTCCGCGTCAGCCGCGATTGCCGAATCAGCATATCTGATCGCCTCGTCATTTCGTCCGGCCTTAGCCGCGGTCTCACCCAGTCCGACATTTGCCCATGCCAGGCTCCGCGAACTTGGGAGCTTTTCGTCGATTATTGCCTTGAACTCGCGTTCAGCGTCGGCCGTGCGGCCGAGAGCCAAAAGTGCCCTTCCGAGCAGGATACGAACATCATCGGTGCGCGGCGAATTAAGTAAGACTATCCGGGCCATTTTTTCGACTCCCGCAAAATCCTGCTTATCAAATAATCGCTTGACGGCAAGAACCGGATCGCTGTCCGAGATCTCCTTAGGAGCGATATCATCTGCGTATTCGAATTGAGGATAAAGCTTTTCGGAATCAACTTCGACCCGTATTATCGGCGATGCCGACTTAAAGCTCACTTCACCAAAACTCTGTGCCTTTATAGTAGTAGGCGACTCCAGTGCCTGTCCGTTCGCGGTCGTCGCTTTTACCGTGACCGTGGCATCGATTGCCCCAGTATTTCGCAAAGCGACTTTCGACACATCGCCGGCGACCTGAGGTAATCCGACCAAAAGGTTCATTTCAGTGTTCTGATCCAACAGATAATCGACAAGGTCCTTTGCCGATGAAAATGCCATTCGGAGTTCCGACATGTTCAGATCACCGTCAGCCATGTTTGCCTTTATGATGGCTGAAAAATCAGAGTTCCCGAGCTTTTTGGCGATAAGCCGCCAGGCCATTGCCCCCTTATTTGCCGATTGTGAGTAAAAGAAGTCGTCCAGCGGTGATGACGATCGCATCGCCCCGTCTCGCTTTGCAACCGCCGCGTACGCGGTACGTTGCCTTAACCGCTCGTTGTCAGCGACGTCCTTCCCGTATTTCGATTCGATGAACTGGGTCGCCAAATATCGTGACAATCCTTCCTGCAATATCGCAAAGCCCTCGCCGCTCGTTGTCACAGAGCCTCCGACCCAAATCTTTGCCGCTGCTTCAGCGATTGCCATTGCCGTCAGCGAATCGATCTTTGAACGTCTCAGGACCGATTCATCGACAAGGACCGTTCCGCCGCCGGAAAATCCTGCACCTCTTCGGACGACAATGATCTTCAAGGGTACGTCCGGTGCCGCACCGAGAGTTCCGGCCATGAAAGTTCGGGCTTCCGCGAACACTGCGGCAAGTTCTGCAACCCGCTTCTGGGCATCAGCAGACGCCGTTTTAGGGCCATAAACCGCAACCCCGTTCGAATTGACCAAGTCCCAGTTACCGGCAACAAAATATGGCTGTCCATTTACCTTTAGGTCAAAGCCGCCGTCGGTGTCTGTTCCTGAGGTCAGGACCATCTGTCCTGAGCCGTTGACCCGTATGCGATACGGTGCGGAATCGCCCCCACGATTGAAGAACCAACTGGTTGGAGTTGGATACCAAAATGACAGGGGCAAAAACTGCGTACCGATCGGCGAGATCATCGAAAGGCTCGAGTTTTCCTTAACATTTAACTTGTATTCGACGACGGCCGAAATCGTCGCGTCCGGACTGACAGCCGGAAATCGCATTGCGATACGTTGCAAACTGCCGGCGGCACCAACCTTTTCTTCACTTTTCGCAAAATCGGCGTTTGCATCGTTGACCTTCACCGACGAGATCTCGGCCAGCGGACTGATACGAAGCGTCAGAGATCCGGCCGGTCGTCCGGAAACATTCTTCAGTGACAATATAGCCGAGAACCCGACGCTCCTCGCGGCCTGATCCGACGGCAAGGTCGATGAAATGTCGTACTTCTGTACTTTCCAGGTCTGGGTCGAGCGTGTCTCATCTTGGCCGCGGACAGCAACTGAGAGTAGAAGAGCTAACAGGAAAATGATAGTAAATCTCTGTTTGTTCATTTGAGCGTCAGTCGGCGGCGATGGAATGGATAGCCTTAAGTTTCACAAGTAAAGGTTCGAGTCGCGCCAAAGGAAGTTGATTCGGCCCGTCACTCGGGGCTTTGGATGGATCATCGTGAACCTCCATAAAAACGGCATCAACGCCGCACGCTACTCCAGCCCGAGCAAAATCTTCGATGTATTGGCCCTGCCCGTCCGTTGCCTTGCCAAGTCCTCCCGGCAATTGCAGCGAATGCGTGACATCAAAGACGACCGGTACGCCAAACGATCGCATTATCGGAAACGATCTAAGGTCAACAACAAGATTATTATAGCCGAAACTGGCCCCACGTTCGGTCAGGAGAATTTTCTCGCAACCGGCCTCTTTCAGCTTATCGACAACATTGCGCGCGTCCCAAGGTGCCAGGAATTGACCCTTTTTCACATTTACGGCCTTGCCGGTAGCAGCCGCCGCAACGAGAAGGTCGGTCTGACGACATAAAAACGCCGGGATCTGAAGCATATCAGCGACGGTTGCTGCCTTTTCGGCCTGCCACGGTTCGTGAATGTCCGTTATCACGGGTACGCCGACCTCGTCTTTTATTCGTGACAGTATCTCGAGCCCAAACTCCATCCCCTGACCGCGGAAACTGTCGATCGAGCTGCGATTGGCCTTGTCAAATGAAGATTTGTATACAAACTTTACTCCGACCCGATCGCAAATCTCCTTTATGGCGGTCGACATCTTTCGGGCATGCTCGTACGATTCCACGACGCACGGCCCGAGTATGAAGGATAATTCTCCTCCGCCGAACGTTACATTCTCAACTTCAAATCGTTGCATATCCTAAAATCTCGCCTATCACCCCAATTCCCGGCCGGCTGTCTCAAATGTCCCAGTGGCCTTTCCATTCATCTTATCTGATACCAAAAGAAAGTGCTCCCCAGAAACTCTCCCAATCGGCTTCTCCGCAAGCCCTCGAGCATCGCTGCATATGCACGAGCCGGACGAGCCACACACCCTTACGGTCGAGTCTTACCGTTACCTTGCCGTCTTTGTCAGAAACCAACTTTTGCGAAGAAATAGCTCTGCCGTCACGGTTGTCGGCAAATATCGTTTTGGATCCGAGCGGAACGCCTCCGAAATAGACTTGAAACTGGATCGTGTCGCCCACTTTCTTTGCGTAGGGATTGTCGAGTGCGACTATTTCGAGACGTCCGCCATGTCGCGACTTGGCATTACCTGTGCGATTGGCTCCCACTTGGACCATAGTTTTGATAAATCGGCTATATCTTTCACGCCCCTGCTTGGCTGACTCCCCGAGCCTCTCACGCTCAGCGATTATCTCTTCCAGGCCGTCTTCCTTCAGGTACGCAACAAATTTGTCAGCTTCGAGAGTTAAGTACGACCATCCTCGCTCCATCGCCAGAACAAATGTTCCGGCCTTATCCGCCGAGAAGTTAACGACCGGCTTTCGTCCATCCTCGGCCATCGTCCGCATATCAAAGGTGCCGAAGGGAGTGAACATTTGAAAGGAGTTTGTCTTCGACGCCTGGAACGGCACCTCAGATTCTGACTGCAGAGCTTCGCCGACAAATAATCTTACGGCCGTAACTTCACCCGGACGAAGAAAGAACGTGCCCGCCTCGAACCAGTATTCATGAGCAAGCGCCGTCGCCGACGTGAATAGCACAACCAGCGTTGCCTGGATGAGCCCGAAGAGCAGTCTGTTAACAACCAGAATCCGCATACACCACACGATCCGTCCGTCTAGTATTCCCCGGTTTCGACTTCCGCCCGATCCTGAGACTCGATGCCAAGATCTCTTGAAACGTCGTGTTCGAGGTTCTCACTCTTCATCCGATTGTTCCACGCGGCCGCGACAAAAGCTGTAAACAGCGGGTGAGCATCGAGAGGCTTGGATTTGTACTCGGGGTGAAATTGACAAGCTATAAAAAATGGATGCATCGAACGCGGCAACTCAACCATTTCAACAAACTTGCCGTCGGGCGAAACGCCGCTGAAAACAAGCCCTTCGTGCTCAAGAGTTTCCTTAAATTCCGGATTGAATTCGAATCTATGCCGATGGCGTTCGCCAATTTCGGGCGCACCATGATAGATCTCGCGGGCGAGCGATTCGGGCATCAAGTTACAAGCCCATTCGCCAAGCCTCATCGTACCGCCAAGTTCTTCGACGTCGACAAGGTCGCGCAGCTTAAAAATAATCGGGAACGGAGTTTCCTCATTAAATTCGGTCGAATCCGCGTCCCTAAGCCCACATACATTTCGGGCAAATTCGATGCAAGCCGTTTGCATTCCCAGACATATCCCGAAATACGGCGTGCCCGATTTCCTGGCGTATTTGATCGCCCGCAGCATCCCGCCAATGCCTCGTTTTCCAAACCCTCCCGGAACGAGTATCGCGTCAAAATCCTGAAGTTCGTTTTCGTAATCGTCCTTCATCAAATTCTCAGATTCGATCCAGGTTACGTTCACTCGCAGGTTATTGGCGACACCGGCGTGGGTTAGAGCTTCGCGCAGCGATTTATAGGAATCTTCGAGTTCGACGTACTTACCCACGATCGCGATCTTGACGTTACCGCCGGTCGGGTCTTTGATCGTCGATACAAGTTCGCGCCAGCGTTTGAGATCGACCGACGGGAACATTTCCTTCAAATGAAGGTTATTGACGATCAGTTCATCAAGAGCCTGCTCATGAAACGCCAACGGCACCTCATAGATCGACGGAACGTCTAGGGCCGAGATAACCGCATTTTCCTGAACGTTACAGAAAAGGCCGATCTTTTTGCGAAGGTCCGATGGCAACGGACGGTCCGATCGGCACAACAAAATATCAGGTGAAATTCCGATCTCACGGAGTTCGCGAACACTGTGCTGTGTCGGTTTGGTTTTCAGTTCGCCTGCTGCAGCTATGAACGGCACAAGTGTGACATGAATAAAGATCGCATTATTGCGTCCCTCTTCATTGCCCATCTGCCGGATCGCTTCCATAAATGGCAGAGATTCGATATCGCCGACAGTGCCGCCGATCTCGACGATCAGGATATCCGGCGTGTGCATATCCGCGACCGTTCGAACCGCTGCCTTGATCTCATCGGTGATGTGCGGGATTACCTGGATAGTTTTGCCCAGGTATTCGCCGCGTCGTTCCTTATTTATGACTGACTGGTAAATTCGGCCGCTGGTCCAGTTGTTTGCCTGCGACAATTTGGCGTGGGTAAATCGTTCATAGTGGCCGAGATCGAGGTCGGTTTCAGCCCCGTCATCAGTCACAAAGACCTCGCCGTGCTGAAACGGCGACATCGTGCCCGGATCCACGTTAATGTATGGGTCGAGTTTCATCATCTGCACGGTCATCCCGCGTGCCTCAAGCAGGCACCCGATCGAACTGGCGGCCAAGCCCTTTCCAAGGCTTGAAACTACTCCACCCGTGACAAATATATATTTGGTCTTTTTTTCTGTCATTTCTTCCCCCGCATCGATCGCATCATTCGTCTACGTTCGAATTGTCGTCTCTTCCGGCTTTGCCTTCACGCTTCTTCTTCTGAAACCGCCCTTCCTTGAGTTGGGTTATCACTTCACGCGATTTTGCAGCCTCCGGGTTCATCATTTCCTGAAGAGCGTTCATTGACGCCCCAAGTGCCGTGGTTCCCTCGGCGGCGTTTCTTTCAAATTCTTCGCTCGTTCGCGTGACCGGTCTGCTCAGAAAACGCAAGCCAAGAATTGCTCCGACGGCAACAAGTAAGAAAATTGCTAAGCCTATCCAATCACTCATTTGCCCCGATCATCTCACGAACTCGCTCAAGGTCGCGAGCATTATCAACACCGATCGACGACCCGACCGTTTCCACCACGCGGATCTTAGCCCCATTCTCCATGGCCCGGAGTTGTTCGAGCATTTCACACCTTTCAAGCGACGATTGCGGCAGTGAGCAAAGTTTAACGAGGTACTCGCGCCGATAAACATAGATCCCCGTGTGACGTTTGTACATCGCCAACAATTCCCCGTCGTCAGCTAACGCAGAGCCGATCGTACCGGCACGATTGACGGCGTCACGGGGAAAAGGTATCGGGGATCGCGAAAAATACAGTGCACGTCCCACGTTATCGACCACCACCTTCACGACGTCGGGACTGAGTACGTCCCCGATGTCTTTGATCCGTTCATAGGTCGTTACAATATCGCATTCCGGGTCCGCGATCATCGCCTCGACCGCAATATCGATCGTCTGCGGCGAGATCATCGGCTCATCACCCTGGACATTCACGACTATCGAATTCGGGGGCATACTGACGGCCACCTCAGCGATTCGATCGCTGCCGGTCGAGTGATCGCCGGACGTCATTACGGCCTCGCCGCCGTTTTCGATGACCGCGTGTAATATGCGTTCGTCATCCGTCGCTACAATGACACGGTCGACCAACCGAGCTTTTTTCGCTTGCTGGAGAGTGTGAACTATCAGCGGCTTGCCATCCACCTCAAGCATCAGTTTTCCGGGCAAACGTGTTGAAGCATACCTTGCCGGAATGATCACTACGATCAAATTGTGTTGATTGATTCCGTGTTGCTCCACGGGAGAATAGATTACCCCGAATCGATCTCATATTCAATTCAGAAATAACGAACTTGGAAGTGACCGGGCTTTTGGCTAAACTCATGTTCGTGAACAACGCAGACGAAATACTTGATCCCTCGATGATGTCCGCCACAGACGCCGAAACTGAATCCTTGGCATATTCGCCCAATGATCCGCCTTGGGGTTCGCTTGCTGCGTTCAGTGGGTGGGCTATCAGCGTCATTTTAATAATTGTGCTTCCCGGTTTAGTGCTCATGCCTTATCTACTGACGCTTGACCCGGCGATCAAGGACAGTAAGGCGATCGTCGAATTTGCCCAAACCGACAAGACGGCAATTTTCCTGCAGGTGTTGGCGATAATACCGGCCCACATTCTGACGTTGCTTTTTGCGTGGTTCGTTGTAACAAAAGGGAGTCGATATTCTTTTCGTCAAACGCTGGGATGGGACGCGGGCGGTGTTCGATGGTGGCAATACGCAGCCATTCTAATAGGGTTCCTGGCAGTCGCATCGGTGGTGGGCCACTTTGTACCGGAGCAGGAAAACGACTTGATCCGGATATTGCGGAGTTCAAGGGCGACGGTTTACCTTGTGGTGTTTATGGCGACTTTTACAGCTCCGATCGTCGAGGAGGTGGTCTACCGCGGACTACTTTATTCGGCGGTTCAGCGAACGGCCGGAGTTCCGATTGCTTTCTTTGTGGTGACGATGCTGTTCGCTCTGGTCCATGTACCGCAGTATTACCCGAGCTACTCGACGATATTCTTGCTTACTCTGCTAAGTGTTCTTTTGACGGGGTTGCGAGTATGGTCAAAAAATCTATGGCCTTGCATCGTTCTTCACATGATCTTTAACGGCCTTCAATCTGTCATGATCCTGATCGAGACCGACCCGGCAAATGCACCCCCGGTAGATCCGAGCGGAATTTTCTTCTGGATAATGAAATAGAAATGGGAGCCGGACGGCTCCCATTTTTAAGATATAAATCGATCAATTCGGCTTTGTACGTGCTCCCGTATCAGACGGTGGAGGTGAGGGAGGAACATATGTCGGGGCCGAACTGGCACCACCTCTTGAACCCGAATAGTCCATTGATGAACCTGATCCGAAGCCGCCCGAATCCTGGATGATGCGGCCGCCGCCTGAGAATCCGCCGGACATTTGCTCGAGTCGGATAAACGGAGGCACAGGTAGCCGATTTCCGGCAGTTACGACAGGTGTTACAACAGGAGTGTTATTCACCACAACCGGCGGAACCCAGATCGTCGGGATATTGTAATACCAGATCGAGTTTCCGAATCCCCATCCATACGGCGATCCCCATCCGCGCCCAAACGGCAGGAAGCAAAAAGATCCGAATGAGGCATCATAAACCCACAATCCGAACGAATTAAAGAGACCCCAGCGGCCGCCAAGCTTCGAGGCCATCAACGCATTTCGCATCCCGCGATTCTTTAGGTTCGCAACGTTCTTAGCTAGTTCTTTGGCCCGGTCACGGCTCCATTGTTCGAATGCGTCGCGCTCACCACGGTCAAATTTTGCCTGGCTGGCAACTCCGTTGGTTATGGTTGCTTCGCGGCCTTTTTTCACAATTCCCGCCGTCGAATCACCAAGTTGAGCCCGGCCTTCCCAAACTTCGATCTTGGCAACGCCATTACCCGAAACGTCAATGCGATATACGCCTGTTTCCAGTAGGTTCATCTTTGCCCGAGGAGTATTTACGGTTACCCGAAATTCGTTCGCGGCAAACACCTCAAAGATCGCACTTCCGCTGTCGAGGCGAATACGCAGATCGTCAAGTGACGTCGTCGCGAATTCGAACGAAGAGTTCGGTCCGAGACGCAGGTAAGATCCCGGATTCAACAGGATCTCGGCCTTTCCGTCCGCACCGGTCGAAACGCGGTCACCGACCTGAACTTCGTCGCGTTTGAGCAAAAGCCCGCTTCTGCCTTCCTTGCGAACGATCCCTACCAAGCCTTCGACGAAATTTACAGCCCCTGCCTTTGCCGATATGACGTATTTGTCGCCGGCGGCTGCGGCAGCAAGTTCACGGTCGGTCTGCGAAAAACCAATGGTCGCCGCAAGAACCGTCAAAACGCCGAGACAAAACGAGCGATATGCGATCTTTATCATTTATTTCTCCTTGGGGAAGAGTCACACTTACTATATTCGAATCAAAGCGTAAATTCAATAAAATTCGCGTCTTTGTCGGTGAACAACTTAATAAGTCCCAATAATTAATAATCTGAACAACCTTTAGGTGCAATTCGTTATCTAACTCGTTGTCCGTCATTTGACGGCGTAAAGTTCAAGCGAGGGTTTATGGCTACTTTCAAGGATCCCAATCACTGTTTCGCACCGCTCGAGGTGATCGAGCGACTTATCCAGATTCGCGGCGAACTCGGTTTTACCGAGGCGATCTATATGGACCGTTCACAAGAGATCACGGATTTTCTTGATGCCTACGGCTTTGATATTTACGCGTTTTCGACGGACAACGAGAAGATAAATTTTGACAATTATACGGCCCCGGTCGTCCCGGGCGGAGACAATCTGCACTGTTCAATGACAGCTCACTGATGGGGCAAAGTTTACAGGTTAACTGAAGGAACGCGGAAGGTGATTCAATAATTTGAACCCTTCCGTTTTTCAATTTAGAGTGCCTTGACGATAAATAGCGTGCCGTCGTCATCAAGAAATTTTCGTTCAGTAAAGTCGGCAACACCTTTTCTGATGTGATCGATCATCTTCTTTGCCGGAAGGTGTATTCCATCGAGAACGCGTTTCGCAAACCGATCCTGTCCGTACTCTTCGCCATTGGGATTGACCGCCTCGGTGATGCCGTCGGTGTATATCACCAAAACCTGATTTTCCTCAAAACGAATGAAATGTTGGTGAAAATGCAGGTCTTCAAACATTCCCAAAGGCATATCGCCATATTCGACGAATCGGTATTCTCCATCAGGCTTGATCAATAGCGGCGGATTATGACCGGCGTTCGAAAACACGAATGTCCGATTGGTCGAGTCGAGCATCCCGTATATCGCGGTGATGAACTGGTTATCCTTGATCGACCCTCGAAGAAGATTGCTTACCTTTGAAAACGCGATGTGCGGGGCATATCCGATCTGCACACAGGAACGGAGCGACGCTCGTAAAAATGACATCAAGAGTGCCGCGGGAATGCCCTTTCCGACCGCGTCGGCCACGATGATTCCGATCTGGTCGTCAAAAACCTTGACCCAGTCGTAATAGTCGCCCGAGACCTCCTCAGTTGGAAAGATATAGGCGCTGATATCAAAATTATCGATCGCCGGATCGGCCTCAGGCAGCAGTTCGAGCTGTACCTGACGCGCTACTTCCAATTGCGCTTCAATACGTTTTTTCTCAACGACCTGTTCATGCAGCCGGACCTTTTCGATGATGATAGCGACCTGCGACGTCAACAACTGCAGTAATGCGAGATCATGGTCGTCATAAGCGTCGAGACGGTCGCTTTCGAGATCGAATACACCGATCACGCGATCATTCGATATGATCGGCGCAAGCATCTCGGAACGGGTCAGTTCCCTTGCCGGAAAGTAGCGCGGATCGCGGCTGACGTCATGAGAAATTATCGGCTTGCCTGACTGCGCGACCGTTCCGAGAAAGCCCTCACCCATCTTGAGCCTGGGCTCGATCAAGTTGAAGCTAATCTGATATCCACGTATCGCCTTTGACTTAAATACGTATGGATCCTTTTCGTCGGCGGAGAACTCGATCAAATAAATACCGGCGGCATCATACGGTATCAGCGACCCGAGTGTATCCATTACGAGATTCAGTACCTCGTCGAGATCCAGCGAGCGGCTGATGGTCTTGGTAATATCCAACAAAAGCCGCAGCTTCTCGACCGTCGATAGTTCTGATCCGGATATCATTTCGTTGGTCGTTTCGCTATTCATCTAATACCTTGAAATACGTATTGCTTATATGCATCCCAGAGTCTCGAAACCTTGATCCTATACTCCACCAATGCTTTGCTGACGTTAAAATGTCGGGCTATTTCGTTGATCGTGCGACCTTCATATACCATTCGCCTTAGCGCCGAGTAGGGCACGAGTGCCGCGGCTCCGGTCGAATATGCTTCTTCTTCGATCGCCTCATTGTAATCTCGAGCGATCGTTTCCCCGTTTTTGTCGACGTTCTTGATCGCGAGCCGGCTCGGCTTATGCCCGAAAAAAACGTGGCACACCTCTTCCATCAGGGTCGCATTGTGCCGATTCTTTCCGTGGGTTGGATTAAGTATTATCAGCTTTCGCCCGTCGGGCAGTGTCTGCGAGGCCGCTCCGCCCGACCACTTGTCCTTTCCGGTTCCCGTGAGATGGACCTTTGCCTCTTCGCTCAGGAACGGTTCGACCTCGTCAAACCGAGCGACCAGTAGTTTTGCGTACCGCGCCAATGCGAAAGGGTCGAGGCGTTCGTCATCGCGCCTCAACCCGGCAAACTGGCGCAAACCTAT
>CALDGX010000003.1 GCA_937941715.1 uncultured Chloracidobacterium sp.
CCGAGTCGCTGAGACGCGGAGAAGAGAGAAGGGAAGAAAGGGAAAGGAGGAGAAGGGAAGAAAAGGAGAAGATGGGTCGGGGAGCGGCGGCATCTCAATTTCCTTCTTTCTATCTACCTCCGCGTCTCAGCGTCTCTGCGGTTAAAAAGCACCCGTCAAAGCCCGGTTCCGGTTACGCCCGACGCCGGACCTTTGCCAGCGAGAGCACGCCGCTGAGGCCGGCCGCTTTCGAGCCGCTCAAGCCGAAGTTCAACCGGCAAAAGGCCCGCCGCCTCCGCCGTGGCGGCGACAAGGAGGTCTTCAACGCAGAGACGCAGAGACGCGTAGAAGAGAGAACGGAAGAAAGGGAGCCGAGGAAAAGGGAAGAAAAGGATAAAGTGCGGCCGGGTGGTGCCACCGCATCTTGTTCCGCGTCTTTCGTTCTTCCTCAGCGTCTCAGCGCCTCTGCGGTTGAAACGATCCCCGACTCGGCAGACTCTCCGGGCTCACCTCTTTCTTTCCACGCCTGGCTGAAGACGATGCCGTCGGCGTGGGACTGGGACCTGCGGCATCAGTTGTACCTGTACGAACAACTGCAGAAGGTGACCGACGGCGAGACGAAAAGGCTGATGATCTTCATGCCGCCGCGTCACGGCAAATCGGAGCTTGTGACGGTCCGCTACGCCGCCTTTCGGCTCAGGCAGAGCCCTTCGACGCGGGTCATCATCAGCAGCTACAACCAGAAGCTCGCCGACAACTTTTCGCGAAAGGTCCGCCGCGTCCTCATCGACGACGCCGAGGCCCGAAGAAAAGAAGAAGAGGAGTTTGGGAGTAGGGGAGAAGAGGAGATGCGTCAGCATTCCCCCGCTCCCCTACTCCCTTTCTCCCCATCTTCTTCCTCTCAGCGTCGCGGCGTCTCAGCGGTTAACGATCCCGAGAGCCCTTTTCCGTTTACCCGTCAGCGGCCGCTGAACCGCGTCTCCGAGTGGGAGACGGCCGCCGGCGGCGGGCTCAAGGCGGTCGGCGTCGGGGCGGGCGTGACGGGCTTCGGCGCCGATCTGATCATCGTCGACGACCCGGTCAAGGGCCGCGAAGAGGCCTCGAGCGAAGCCTGCCGCGAAAGGCTCTGGAACTGGTTCAACGACGACCTCTCGACCCGCCTCGAACCCGGCGGTGCGATCATCCTCATCCAGACCCGCTGGCACGAGGACGACCTCGCCGGCCGCCTGCTCCGCGAGGCCGAGGGCGGCGGCGAACAATGGACCGTCGTCTCGCTGCCGGCACTGGCCGAGGCGAGCTCCGAAAGGAGCGCGGACACTCCTGTCCGCACGGACGCCGCGGCGTCCGAACATGCCTCAGGCACGGATGGCGGCAGCGACCGTCACGCCGTTGAGAACGGCGTTGGGGACAAGAGTGTCCCCACTCCGTCTGATCCCTTACGCCGCATCCCCGGCGAGGCACTCTGGCCCGAGCGGTTCCCGGCCGTGTACTTTGAGCGTCTGCGGGAGCGTCGGGGCGAGTTTCACTTCGCCTCGCTCTATCAGCAGCGGCCCGTGCCGGCCGAGGGCGGCGTCTTCAAACGCGAGTGGTTCCGCTATATCGTCGATCAGCCGCCGAAGGGCCTCAAGTGGAAACGCGGCTACGACCTCGCCATCTCGACCGCCCGAACGGCCGACTACACGGCGACATTCCGCGTCGCCATCGACGCCTCGGGCTATCTCTACATCGACGGAGGCTGCCGGCGACGCATCGGCTTTCCCGAGCAAAAGCGGCTCATCTCGCACTACATCCGCACCGAACGCGACACCGAACACGGCATCGAGACCGCCCTCCACGGCCGTGCCTTTATGCAGGAACTCCACAGCGACGCCCGCCACCACGGACGACGCTTTCGCGGCGTCGACGCCCGCGGCGACAAACTCCGCCGGGCCGGCACCTGGCTCACCGCCGCCGCCGAAGGACGCATCCGCCTCGTCCGCGGCCACTGGAACCGTGCCTTTGTCGACGAGGTCTGCTCTTTCCCCCACGGCAAACACGACGACCAGATCGACGCCGTCTCAGTCGCCATGGCCCTCTACGACAAACCGCCCGCGACACTCTTCTTCATCTCGCCCAATAACCCCAACGGCGAAATACGCGTCGCCGGGCAAAGACCCGTCGCTCGTTTGCCTTAACAATTATGTAAAGCTATTCTTTTTATTAGGTTTCTCGGAGGAAAAAATGATCGAAAAAGGCGTAGAAATCGCTCCCGCAGAAGGAAAACTCGGAATATTGCTGGTCGGCCTCGGTGCCGTCAGCACAACCTTGGTCGCCGGCGTCGAGGCGGTCAAACGCGGCATCTCGCAGCCCGTCGGGGCACTGACGCAAATGGGAACCATCCGGCTCGGTAAACGCACCGAGAACCGCAGCCCGAAGATCAGCGATTTTGTGCCGCTCGCCTCGCTCGACGATGTCGTTTTCGGCGCGTGGGACATCTTTCACGATTCGGCATACGAGGCCGCGATGAACGCCGGCGTGCTCGACAAGGACCTCATAAATCAGCTCTCCGAACCGCTCTCGTCGCTCAAGCCGATGCCAGCCGTTTTCGAGCAGAACTACGTCAAACGCATCACCGGCGAAAACGTCAAGACCGGCAAGAACAAGATGGATCTGGCCGAGCAGCTCATCGCCGACATCGCTAAGTTCAAGTCCGACAACAATTGCAGCCGCCTCGTGATGGTGTGGTGTGCCTCGACCGAGATCTATATCGAGGAGTCGGCGATCCACCAAACGGTCGAATCATTTGAAAAGGCGATGTACGACAGCGACCCGATGATCGCCCCGTCGATGATCTATGCCTACGCCGCGATCAAGTCCGGCGTGCCCTTTGCCAACGGAGCGCCCAATCTGACGGTCGATATCCCGGCCCTGACCGCACTCGCCGAACAGCACCGCGTCGCCATCTGCGGCAAGGATTTTAAGACCGGCCAGACGCTGATGAAGACGATCCTCGCTCCGGGGCTCAAATCGCGTATGCTCGGGCTCGACGGCTGGTATTCGACCAATATCCTCGGCAACCGCGACGGCGAGGTGCTCGACGACCCTGAGAATTTCAAGTCGAAAGAGGTGTCAAAGCTCTCGGTGCTCGAACATATCTTCCAGCCCGAGGTCTATCCCGACCTGTACGGCGATTTTTCGCACGTCGTCAAGATCAACTATTATCCGCCCCGCGGCGATAACAAAGAGGGTTGGGACAATATCGACATTTTTGGCTGGCTCGGCTACAAGATGCAGATCAAGGTCAACTTTCTCTGCCGCGACTCGATCCTGGCGGCACCGCTCGCCCTCGACCTCGCGCTATTTATGGACCTTGCCCAGCGTGCCGGTATGAGGGGCGTGCAGGAATGGCTTTCATTCTACTTTAAGGCGCCGCAGACCGCTCCGGGGCTGTACCCCGAGCACGATATCTTTATCCAGTTGATGAAGCTGAAGAATACGCTTCGCCATATGATGGGCGAAGAACTGATAACACATCTCGGGCTCGAATATTACGACTAGAACGGCAAATGCGGCCCCGGGATTCGTCTCCCATTTGTGACGGAGCGGTAAATTCGCTCCGCCGAAGTTAAATAAGTGAGGACGAATATATGACTGCAAGATGGGCATCCGATAGCCGTGGAAGATCACATTACCTGCTGCATCAGGAGATGAGCCAGTCATGCGGGCCGGCATGCGTGGCGATGGCCGAGAGCTTTTACAAACTGGCCTGTATGGTCGACCCCGAAAGCCGTGCACGGCAGCTCTCGCAGAATTATCCCGGCCGTTTCGACGAGAGCAGCGGCACCAAAGCCAGCAACCTGGCATACGTTCTCAACGCCGAAGGCGTGCCGACATACGCCTCGACCGGCGTCGGGGCGGGCAAGCTCTTTGACTACTTTTGGTACTACATCGGCGAACGTACCAAGATCATCGCCCATATCGCGTGGGCCGGCGGCGGCGGGCACTTTACGCTGCTTAAACAGATCGATTCGGACCACCGTATGATCTTTCTCGACCCGTGGTACGACGTGGTCGAGGTGCCGCGGGCCAGCCTGCCCAACTATAACGCGGGCGGGGCGTCAGGTACGCTCAGCGGTTGGCTGACGATCGTGCATAGATGACGCCCAAATGGCCAATGGTGGCCGGTTTCCCGAAAAAATATCGCGCGGAGGGATTTTCCGGTTGCGTGAGGAGTAAAACTTGTGTTAATTGTTGAACTTAAGCGGGCCTTCATACTCGCTGTTGATCTCTGGACGTACTCCTCCAGATTCGAAAGTCCAGCCAACGATTAATCTTTTGAAATCATCATTATTGACGACAGATCTGCCGTCGAAATATCGGCAAATTTCGACGCCGGACACGTTCTAAAGGCAAGCGGGGTTTACATAAACACCGCCCAGGAGATAAGCAGATGAGACAGGACACGGCAAAGAAAAAGGAAAACACCGGGCGGAGCATCCTGCTCGACCCCGAACGCAAGAGTCCGCGGGCGGCCGAGTTTGAAGACAAACTGTCGGCCCAGATCGTCGGACAGGAACGCGCCGTTCGCCGCATGAGCGGACTGTTCCAGATCTATCTCGCCGGGATGAACAACCCGTCGCGGCCGATCGGGACGATGCTCTTTCTCGGGCCGACCGGCTCGGGCAAAACGCGTGTCGTCGAGGCCGCGTCAGAGGTGCTTTTTAATGAGCCGCACACGGTCGTCAAGATCGACTGTGCCGAGTTTCAGCACTCGCACGAGATCGCCAAACTGATCGGCTCGCCTCCGGGATACCTCGGCCATCGCGAAACATCGCCGATGCTGACGCAGGAAAATCTCGATAAGGCGCATACTGACGAGACCAAGCTCACCTTTGTCCTGTTTGACGAGATCGAAAAGGCGTCGGACAGCCTGTGGCAGCTGCTGCTCGGCATTTTGGACAAGGCGACGCTGACGCTCGGCGACAACCGCCGCGTCGATTTTTCGCGGACCGTGGTTATCATGACGTCCAACCTCGGTGCCCGCGAAATGTCCGAGATGATCTCGGGCGGCATCGGGTTTGCCCCGACCAAGACCGACCAGGTCAAGGCCGACAACGAGATCGACACCAAGATCTACCGAACCGCACTCGAGGCGGCAAAGCGTAAATTCTCACCGGAATTTATGAACCGCATCGATAAGGTCGTCGTGTTTCGCAGCCTCAAGGAACATCACCTGAGGCAGATCCTCGACATCGAGCTTAAGGCCGTGCAGGACCGCATTACCGAATCGGCAGGCACGAAATTCGTCTTTGAGTGTACCGACGCGGCCAAGGAATACTTGCTCAGCGAGGGTATCGATCTGAAATACGGTGCCCGGCACCTCAAGCGGTCGATCGAGCGTTTTCTGGTCTATCCGCTGTCTAACCTCGTCGCGACCGAACAGGTCGAGACCGGCGACCTCGTGATGGTCGACTATGACGACGAGACCAAGATGCTGTATTTCACCAAACAGGCCGGTAAGCTGATCGTGACCGAGAACAAGAGCGAGTCTGACGCCGATGCACCGCTCGTCAGTGCTGACGGTATCGGCCTGCCGCTGCCGTCGGTCGCCGCCGCTCCGGTAATGAGCAAATCCAAGGGCGAAAGCGACGAAGTTTAGCCGACACTGGAAAATGGGGCGAAACATTTCGTCCCAATTTTATCAATTCAAATACAACAAGTATTGTGAATAATCATACGTATATGATATGCTTTCATTAATTCGTATTTCCGACTTGATCGGAACGACGATCCGGTCCAGCTGTAAATGCTCGGGCATTTTGTTCTTTGACAATTAAAGTTCCTGAAAGTTGGCCAAGTGTGGGTCGGATATCAAAATGGCCGGCCGGGCAAGATGTTGCAGGCTTAAAATGGAAAAAGGCCGCTATGTGCGGCCTGTTCGGACAATTGGGTTGAACGGGAATTTACCAACACCCGGCGTACCATGAATCGTATAACTCCCAGGTCTGACCACCATCGTAAGATATGTACTGTACCCAGTTGTAAGGGTTACAGCCCGGGCTTCCTCCACCTCCGTCACCGCCACCGCCGCCAATTTGAGCCGGTATAACGCTGGCGACGCCATCATTTCCTCTTTGTCCGGCGGAACCGGGGAGCCCAGATCCTCCCGTACTGCCAAATCCTTTAGGTGCCCCGCCTTGCCCACCGGTTCCGTATTGCCCACACATCGCCGGGCCGGGATTTCCACCCACTCCGGGCGTGCCGGGTTCTCCAAACGACCCACCAAATCCTCGGGCCCCAGCTTGTCCCGGATCACCGCCATTAACGTCCGTAACTATATGTTGCTGGTTATAGTTAGGAGGATAAACCACGACGATTGTGCCTCCGTTCCCACCGTTCGCTCCATTTCCGCCTTGTCCGCCTTGTCCGCCGTCACCGCCTTTTCCGGCATCGCCGCCTTTTCCACCGTTACCAACTACACATCGGCAGGTAACGCCGTGGCCGCCGCGTTTGCCCTTCCCGCCATGGCCGCCGTTACCGCCCGCACCGCCCTGGCCGCCATCGCCTCCTTTTCCCCCACGGGAATAGAATTCGTATGTTGGGTCAGCGTCTTGAAACGGTATATTCACCGATATTGAACCACCATTATCGCCAGCAGTGGCATTGTCCGGGGCATTCTCGCCCAGATTGCCATCATTTCCGTCCGTAGCATTCGGAGTATCCCTACCGGCCGGGCCCGTGTCATCACATGTGCCATCGACCGGATTTGGCGAATCTACTCCATTTGGAGCCTGAGGTTGTGGGGCTGGCGAAGTGCCATTTGCACCCGGTGCGCCGCTTCGGTCATCTACTAATTCTGTCAGACCGATCCGATTGGCTCGTGCGTCCAACCATTCACGGTTTCCCAAACCACTGACATCGATCGAGACCTTACCTTTGACGACAGAATTTTCGCTGAAAAATTGTTCACGATAGGACGCAGAGTTTGGGTCGAGTCCAGCGTAACTACTTGCACCCGCTTTGCTGCGTCTCTCCGTAGTTACCATTGAATCAATTGGGACAACAAAGATATCGTAAGGGCCCCGTATCGACACATCCTTACCCTCGAACGTAATTCGATTTGCGATAATGACGGTCGCGCCGGTCAATTTCAATGACTTCGGAAGGTACAGGTCATTCGCGATATGGACACCTGATATACGATCGCCGGATATTACTTTTGACGGAGAGCGTTCCGCGAGCGACTTCAATATTTCTCTCGATCGCCGGTCGTATGGGTTTTCGAGTAAAGCTCTACTGTCATTGATCCCAAGAGCCTGAAGATGCTTGGCAAGCTTGCGCTTTACATTAGCGACCCGAGCCAGTTTGGCTTTGCCATTAAGGTATTCGGCGACCTCGATCTTTGTTGGCAGGGACGCCGGTTCGGAATAGATCGATTGGGTCTGCGAAGCCGCTCTAAGAACGACCACAGTTTGTGGTGTCGGCGTCGGCGGAATGTTGGTCGCAGCGTTGTTAGTCGTTAGACCTGTGCTCATTCCTGCGATTGCCGTCAGCAGGGTTGCCGTAAACAACAGAACTGGTTTTCGGTTCATGGAAGTCTCCTTGATGTTGTGGGTTCAGAGAATTTTTTTATCTTCGCGATGGTAGCATAGATTTGGGGGGGGGGGCAAGAGCAGCTTTTATCTCAAACGAGCCTGACATATCCGAAGCCCTGCAAAAGATGCGGTCGGTGTGATGCGACGATGGATCAGCCTAGAGGCCGGTCCTGCACCTGCGCACGGCTTCGGCCCATTCCGTGAGCAAACGCTCCGACTTGACTATCGGCATCCCCGGCTCGAATCGGCGGTCAGCCTGCCAGTGATGGGCCAAATCGCTCTTTGACAACCAAAATCCGACCGCGAGCCCGGCCAGGTACGCTGCACCGAGCGCGGTTGTCTCGGCCGTTTTCGAGCGTACGACAGGTATCTGCAGAATGTCCGCCTGAAACTGGAGCAGAGCGTTATTCGCGGTCGCGCCGCCGTCAACGCGGAGTTCGGTCAAATGGATACCGGAATCGGCATTCATCGCCGTCAGCAGATCGGCCGTCTGAAAGGCGATCGATTCGACCGCCGCCCGGGCGATGTGGGCACGTCCGGTGCCGCGGGTCAGCCCCGTTATCGCTCCGCGGGCGTCCTGATCCCAATACGGCGACCCGAGTCCCGCAAATGCCGGTACGAAATAAACGCCGCCGTTATCAGGCACCGACGCGGCAAGGGCCTCGACCTCAGCCGATGTGGCGATAATCCCGAGCGAATCACGCAGCCACTGGATCACGGCACCGCCGATAAAGACGCTGCCCTCGAGAGCGTATTCGGTGACGCCGCCGATCTTCCAGCCGACGGTCGAGAGCAGCCGATTGTTTGACCCGACGGGCGATGGGCCGACATTCTGCAGCATAAAACAGCCCGTGCCGTAGGTGTTTTTGGTCGAACCGGCATCAAAACACGCCTGTCCGAAAAGTGCGGCCTGCTGGTCACCGGCGATGCCCGCCATCCTGATGCCGCGAAGCTCGGCCGGCGATTCGACCTCGCCGTAAACCTCGGACGACGATCGCACCTCGGGCAGTATCGCCCGCGGCACGTCAAAGATCGCTAGTAGTTCGTCGTCCCAATCGAGCGTGCCGATGTCAAAGAGCATCGTCCGCGAGGCGTTCGAAACGTCCGTGATATGCAGGCGTCCGCCGGTCAGGCGCCAGACGAGCCAGGTGTCGATCGTACCGAATGCGAGTTCGCCGGCCTCGGCACGCGAGCGTGCACCTTCGACATTGTCGAGCAGCCATTTGATCTTGCTCGCGCTGAAATAGGCGTCGGTCTCGAGCCCGGTCTTTCGCCTGATCGTTTCGCCGTGAGATGCCCTTACGGCATCGCATATGCCGGCCGTCCGGCGGTCCTGCCAGACGATCGCGTTATGGATGGGCGCACCGGTCGCACGGTCCCAGATAACGGCCGTCTCACGCTGATTGGTGATCCCGACGGCGGCTATATCCGCGGCGCCGAGACCTGCTTTGCCGAGAGCCTCGGCGGCAGTTTCGATCTGCGAACGCCAGATCTCGTCAGGGTCGTGCTCGACCCAGCCGCTTTGCGGGTAGATCTGTGTGTATTCACGCTGGCTGACCGCGATGGTGTCGCCGTCGTGGTCAAAAATGATCGCCCGGCTGCTGGTCGTGCCCTGGTCAAGTGCGAGTATGTAGGACATTGTGTTTTATATTCGTAAAAGCGTATATGTGCCGATCAGACACGGTCAAGTGCCTGCCCGATATCGGCGATCAGGTCTTTGACATCTTCAATCCCGACTGACAGGCGGATCATCCCGTCGGTAATGCCCGCCCGCAGGCGGTCTTCGCGAGGAATGGTCGCGTGCGTCATCGACGCCGAATGCTGCAGTATCGTCTCGACGCCGCCGAGCGACGTGGCAAGCGTGCACAGCCGGACGCCGTTGGCGAACGCCTTGCCCGCCGCGACGCTGCCGAGGTCAAACCCGATCATGCCGCCAAAGCCGCCCGTCATCTGCCGGCGTGCGACATCGTGGTTGGGGTGCGACGCGAGGCCCGGGTAGTGAACGGCCGCGACACGCGGGTGACGCTCGAGCATCTCGGCGATCGCCTGTGCGTTTGCGTTGTGCCGCTCCATCCGCAGGGCGAGCGTCTTGATGCCGCGGGCGACGAGCCACGCGACCTGCGGTGCGATGCTGCCTCCGTAAAACTTATTGGCGCCGTTTCGGGCGGCGGTGACAAACTCGCTGCCGCCGGCCAGAACGCCGGCGGTCAGGTCGCTGTGGCCGCCGAGGTACTTGGTCGCACTGTGGATACAGGCGTCGGCACCGAGTTCGAGCGGCCGCTGGTTAAAGGGCGTCGCAAAGGTGTTATCGACCACGGTCATCGCCCCAGCTTCCTTGCCGATCGCCGCGACGGCCGCGATATCGGTGATCCGGCACAGCGGGTTTGACGGCGTTTCGACCCATAGGAGTTGGGTATTCGGGCGGATCGCATTGCGGTAATTCCCGGCGTCGGCGGCATCGACAAAGGTCGTTTCGATGCCGAAACGCTCGGCGATGTGATGCAGGAAGTTGGTCGTCGTCGAGTAACCGGACTCGGGTGCGACGATGTGCCCGCCGCTGCGGCAGGCCGTAAAGACCGCTGCCGATACGGCGGCCATGCCCGAGGCGAGAGCGAGTGCCGCTTCGGCGTTCTCGAGTTCGGCGACCGTGCGTTCGAGAGCGTCTTGTGTCGGATTGCCGAGGCGGCCGTAATAGTAGCCGGGCTTTTCTTCGTTGTGGATCGCCGACGCCTCATCCGCGTCTGAGAACGCAAATGTCGACGCCGTATAGATCGGCACCGACAACGCCCCGAAATGCTCCGAATGATCCTCGCCGGCGTGGACCGCGGCCGTGTAGAACGACGTTCTGCTCATTGATATTTGAAACTCCTTTCGGTACTTGGGATATCGTAAACCCTTTGCCGCCGATTCGGCAAAAGCCGTGTACCCGATGCGGGCGGTGACGGCGGCCGGCCGTGATTGCGTTACATATATGGATAGCGTAATATGACGATGTATCCGTGAGGTCAATTATGAACGATACCGTCTTTGCCGAACTCGAAAAGCTGTTTCTGGCCCTGTCCGATCAAACCCGGCTGCGGCTTTTGTCGCTGATGTCCGGCGGCGAGGTCTCGGTCGGCTATCTGGCCGACACGCTCGGCGAGAGCCAGCCTAAGATCTCGCGGCATCTCGCATACCTTCGCGGATCGGGACTCGTTTCGACCAGGCGTGACGGCAAGTGGATCTATTACGGCATTGACGAGAGCCTCGACCGCGACGTCCGCCGCGTGCTCGACACGACGCTCACGTCGATCAGGTACGCTCAGCCGGTACCGGCCGCCGACGAATTTCGCGACGTCCGCTCGCCGCAGGTTGAAGTTGAGGACGAAATTGACGATTGGTCGCCGGCCGAGATCGAGGTCTATCTACTCTAGTTCGCACTCGCCGTCGTATGGGCAGTGCCGGCAGCCGTTGCCGCAGCAAAAGCCGCGGTTTAACAGAAAGTGCTCGGTCAGGACCATCAGGCCGCCGTCAAAATAATAGTCGACGCCCTCGACCAGCCTGGGGCGGCCGCCGGTCAAGCGTTCATCGTTGCCGCGTTCATCGCTCATACGCTGACAGAAACTCCTTGTTGCCCTCGGCACCGTGTATCGGCGACTCGATCGTGCCGATGACCTTCAGGCCGCAGCTTTCGGCAAAACCGTTGACCTCGCGTACCACGCGTTCGTGTTTTTCGGGTTCTTTGACAATTCCGCCCTTGCCGACCTCGCCGCGGCCGACCTCGAACTGCGGTTTGATGAGCACGATGATCTTTCCCGACGGCGAGAGCAGCGGGACGAGCACGCCGAGTATCTTGGTGGCCGAGATGAACGAAACGTCCATCACGATCAGGTCGAACGGAGCGTTAAAATCAGCCGGCGTTAGCTCGCGGGCGTTGGTATTTTCGCGAACGTCGACACGCTCGTCGGTCCTGAGGCTCCAGACGAGCTGATTGGTCCCGGCATCGACGGCGACGACCGTGGCGGCACCGTGCTGCAGCAGGCAATCGGTAAATCCGCCGGTCGACGAACCGACGTCGAGACACGCGCAGCCGGTCGGGTCGATGGCAAATTCGGCCAGAGCCTTTTCGAGCTTGAGCCCGCCGCGGCCGACGTATCTGGCCTCGGGCGAATCGCCCTTGATGCGGATCGCGGCGTCCTCGGCGACCATTTCGGACGGTTTGTCGACGCGGCGTTCGCCGACGAGTACGACGCCGGCCATCACAAGTGCCTGTGCCCTTGAGCGCGAGTCGGTGTGGCCGCGGGTGACGAGGAGCTTATCGATGCGTTCCTTGCGGCTCACAGTTCGATCCTCATCCCGCGGCGGGCAATGCGAAATCCCTTGCTCTCGACCGCGGCCGCGGCTTTTTTGTCACGCTGAACGAGCGGGTTGCTGTGATTGAAATGGGTAAAAATGACCTTTGCCCGGTCGGCCTTTGAAAGGCCGGCGAGCAGCTTCATCGTTTCGGCGACAAACGGGTGCGGTACTTCGCTCATCGGCCGGGCGATCTCGCCGTCGGCGAAGAACGTGCCGTCGATCAAAAGGTGGTCCGAATCCTGAACGAGTTCGGCCAGCGATACGGGCCATTTTTCCCATTTGTCGATATCGGGGATAAAGACGAGCTTTCGGCCGCGGGCCGTGATGCGGAACCCGACGGTTTCCGAAAACTCGTCGCGGTGCGGCACGAGGAAAGGCTCGACCGTAATATCGTCGGCGAGCTTGACCGGTGTCTTGTCGAAAATAGCGGTCAGAGCGATGTTCCTGAGCGACACGAGCTGCGACCACGGAGCGTTTTGCTCGAGCATCAGCTTCATCCGCGGCATCGCGTAGGTCCGGACCACACTTGCGTTCATCGACTCGCGGCCGAGATACATCAGGCCGGTGTAATGGCCGATATGGGCATGGGTCAGAAAGATGCCGTCGAGACGGTTGCCGGGGTCGCCCGTGACGCCTTTTAAGTATTGAAACTGCTCCGGCAGGTCGGGCGTCGCGTCGAATATCCACCGCCCGCCGCTCCGCGGATCGACAAGGGCGATCGACGACACGGTCTCGGCCAGGCCCGGGTCGGCCCACGCCCGCCGGCAGAAAGGCGTATCACAGCCCATTTGCGGGACGCCGGCGTCCTGCGCGGTCCCGAGTACGACGAGGTACGGCACGGCGGCAAAGCAATTGGCGGCGAGCGTCAGCGTCAAGAACAAGGTGGCGATCCGGAGCTTCATTTTTACGGGTGTGCAAAAGTGATATTCTAAGCAAAATGGGACAGGAAACAAAACTAGACAAGTTCGCCGGATTTGCCCGCTATGCGTGGTATGTGCTGGTTTGGAATATCGTCGTGATCGTTTGGGGCGTGTTCCTTCGTGCTTCAAAATCCGGCGACGGCTGCGGCGAACACTGGCTGACCTGCAACGGCGAGCTGATACCGTCGGCACCGCAATTCAAGACCGTCATCGAGTTTTCGCACCGTATGACGACCGTCATTGACGGCCTTTTGATGGTGATACTGCTGATCTGGGCGGTCATTCTGTGGCGAAAGCTCGGCGGGGCCCGCAGCCGCTACATTCTCTATTCGGTGATCGGATCGGTATTTTTTGTCATCACCGAGGCGGCGGTCGGGGCAGGGCTCGTGCTGACCGGCAATACAGCCGTCGCGGTGACAGACACGCGGCCGCTGTGGGCGATGGGCCATCTGGTCAATACGTTCATCCTGCTGGTGTTTCTGACGATCACGGTCTGGCTGGCAAGCGGCGAACGCCGGATACAGCCGCGGCCCGAGAAAAAGGCCATTCTGCTGATCGCCGCGGCGATCATTGCACTTTTCCTGGTCGGAATGAGCGGTACGCTGGCCGCACTCAGCAATATGCTTTTCCCGTCGGCAACGATCGCCGAGGGCATCGCCAAGGACCTCTCGGCCGCGTCAAACGTCATCCTGCGGCTGCGAATCAGCCATCCGATACTTTCGGTCCTGACGGGCGTTTACCTTGTGTTTCTGTCGGGATGGCTCAAATCGCGTCGGCCCGCGTCGGCCGACGTCAGGTGGTGGTCCGGAGCGGTTTCGGCTCTGGTCGTGGTGCAGATCGCCTTTGGCGCCGCCACGCTCCTCACGATGGGGCCGATCGTGATGCAGCTTGGACATCTGTTTTTGGCTGATATGGTCTGGATCAGTATGATCATGCTCGCCGCCAACTACCTTGCGGCCGAGCAGGGCGAGACAGCCGAACCGGTATCAGTCGGCGGATAGCTTTTCGAGAGCGGCCTGGAGTTCGGCGAGCTTTGCCTGAAAGTGCTCTTCGTCACCGTCGGCATCGACGTAGATCGGCTCGCCGCAGAGTGCCTTGCCGAACGAGAATGGGTACGGGATCTTCATTCGGTCCCAGCTTCCGAGGCAAAAGTACCGGTTGAGCCGGCCCGTCATCGGAATGATCGGGTTTCCGGTCTTTTGGGCGAGCGAGATGGCTCCGGGTTTGGCGATATGCCGCGGGCCGCGCGGCCCGTCGACGGTCAGGCTGACCGGGATACCTTGGCGCAGCAAATGTACCATCTGCACAAGTGCCGCCCGGCCGCCGCGAGATGAGGATCCGCGGACAATGCCATAGCCGAACCGTTGGCCGATGCGGGCGATATATTCGCCGTCAAAGCTCTTGGACGCGAGTCCGGCCAGGCCGCGGCCGCGGAGGAAATAGGTCCCGACAAAAAGCTGGTCGTGCCAATACGCGATGATCGGGGTCTTGCCCTGACGAGCGGCCGCCTCGAAAGGGTCTTCGTCAAACATCTCGACCCTCATTGTCGAGCAGATCAGGGTCATCACCGCTGAAAAGGCCAGGTCGGCAAGATAGATCGTCATCCGCTGCTTGAACGAATATTTATCGAGCGGGGCCCGTGTATAGATGTCGTTGACGCTTTTGTTCACCGGGATCGATCCAGAATAGAAAAGTAGTAGCAACTTGGGGTATTATTTGCAACATCAGCAATACTCATTTCGTAATTTAGCTTAGTGACCGCGGCCTGATTATGCAGCGACGAATATTGATCATTGACGACCACGACGACCTTGCAACCTCGCTTATGGAGGTTTTCACGCACGTCGGCCACCATGTGAGGGTCGTTGAAGATCGGGCGTCGGCCCTCGCGATCGATGATATCAGCAGTTTTGACGTGGTCATCACCGATCTCGACGTCGACAGTCTCGCTCCCGATCCGCTGAATGTTAATGTGCCGGTCTGCCTGCCGGCAACGCTCAACGGCCACGAAGGCGAACGGGTCAAGGCGTTCAAGATATGCGCGGCCAACTTCCGACGCGACGAGTTTGACGAAGACGAACTCAAGAACCTCGTAGCGACGATACTCGATTACAAGATCAGGTTCGTCGACAAGGCCGAAACCGTCGCGATGCTGCACGAAAATATCGAGTTCGAACTGCCGTCGGCGATCTCGCTGATGAGCATCGTGCTCGATTATCTGATGAAGCGTGTCGAAAAGCTCGGCGTCATCAAGCCTGAAAAGTCTAACCTCTTCGTCGCCCTCGATGAGGCCTTTGTCAACGCCGTCAAACACGGCAACAAATACGATTCGCAAAAGCTGGTCCGCATCGCCGCTGAGGTCTCAAAGGACGAGGCGAGATTTACGATCGAGGACGAGGGCGAGGGCTTTGACGTCAAGAACATTCCGGATCCGCTCGATCCGCAGAACCTGTTCAAGACCTCGGGACGCGGTGTGCTTTTTATCTACAACATAATGGACGAGGTCAAATATAATGACCGCGGAAACCGCCTGACGATGGTCAAAAAGAGCGACGAACCAAAGGCCGTTTGAATCGCTTTCCCATTTAATGAAAGTCACCATTGCTCAGATAAATACGACTAACGGCGACATCGCCGGCAATACGTCCAAAGTGATAGCGGCGATCGAAAAGGCCCGATCCGACGGTTCGGACCTCGTCGTTTTCCCCGAGGTCGTAACGCATGGCTACACGTCGCAGGACTGGTTTCAGGACGCAGATATCATCAGTTCCGCCCTCGACCCGCTCGAGAGCATCATCGCGGCGACCCGCGGGATCACGGCTGTGGTCGGCACGATCCGGCCAAATGACGAAAAGGACGGTCGACGGCTCTATAATGCCGCGGCGGTAATTCATGACGGGCGGCTGTTGGGGTTTGCCGACAAGACGCTCTTGCCCGAATACGACGTTTTCGACGACCCGCGTTATTTCGAGCCGTCAGACCATCGCCGGATCTTTGACGTCAACGGCGTCAAACTCGGCGTCGTCGTTTGCGAGGATTTTTGGAACGACAAGACGTTTTGGAAAGAGCGTCTGTACGAGAGCGATCCGACCGACGAGGTGATCGGGATGGGCGCCGACATTATCGTTTCGGTCAACGCGTCGCCGTACAATAACGGAAAGATCAAACTCCGCTGCGATATGGTCGCTCATCGTGCCAAATTGCAGAAAAAGCCGATAGTATTCGTCAATCTGGTCGGCGGAAACGACGGTATCATCTTCGACGGAGCGAGCCTGATCGCCGACGAAGAGGGCGATATCATTCTGCAGGCGTCGGCCTTCGAGGAGTTTGTTGAGACCGTCGAACTCGATGTCCGCAAGCCGGACACACGCGGCATTACGGGCGGCGAGATCGACTCGATCCATCGGGCATTAGTACTCGGGATTCGCGACTACGCCGCAAAGAACGGATTCAAAAAGGCGGTCCTTGGCCTTTCGGGCGGTATCGATTCCGCCCTGGTCGCCGCTCTCGCGGCCGAGGCTTTGGGGCCCGAAAATCTGCTTTGCGTAATGATGCCGTCGCCGTTCTCGTCGGAGGGCAGCGTCAGGGACAGCGAAGAACTGATCAGAAATCTCGGATGTCAGGGACGCACCGAACCGATCTCGGACGCGTTCGAGGTGCTGTTACGGCAGCTTGAGCTGCACAAACCGACAAAGGGTGGCGAGTCGCTGGCGGCCGAGAATATCCAATCGCGGCTCCGCGGCGTGATCCTCATGGCGATATCCAATGCCGAGGGCCACCTGCTGTTGACAACGGGCAATAAGAGCGAACTTGCGGTCGGCTACTGTACGCTCTACGGCGATACTAACGGCGGCCTCGCCGTGCTCGGCGACGTGCTCAAGACCGAGGTATGGCAGATCGCCCGCCAGATCAACAAGAACGCCGGCCGTGAACTGATCCCGGAAAAGATCATTGACAAAAAACCGTCCGCCGAACTCGCCCCAAACCAGTTCGATCAGGACTCGCTGCCGCCGTACGAGCTGATGGACCCGATCCTGCGGATGTACTTTGAACAAAAGGCTTCGCCCGCCGAGATCATCGCCGCCGGCCACGATGCCGAGCGTGTCTATTGGATCCTGAATAAGGTCGAGCACCCCGCGAACGAATTCAAACGCCAGCAGTTGCCGCCGACGCTAATTATTTCTAAAAACGCCATCGGTGTCGGCCGCCGCCGTCCGATCACTCACAAATACCGCCGGATGGCCAACTGACCGTTTCGGTTATCCAATCTACGTAAATACGAATTTGGAGGAAGTATGATGAAAGTGTTTTTGACCACCATGCTATTAGCTTGTCTAGCCGCGATCGCGGTATCTGCTCAGAATCAGCCCGAGAGACGCGTTATTGAGGTCAACGGCTCTGCCGAGCAGCTAATCGTCCCGAATGAATTCACTTTTAAGATCACTCTTGCTGAGCGGATCGAAAATAAGAAGAAGATCACTATCGAAGAACAAGAAAACGCACTTCGGACCGAACTGTCAAAACTCGGGATCGACGTTATCAATGACTTGTCGATCTATGACATTTCGTCCACCTATTTTCGTCAGAGAAAATTAAAGGACGTTCTCGGCACAAAGGACTACAGGCTCAAGATACGCGTCCTCGAAAAGATCGCCCAACTCCAAGATCTGGCCGACCGGATCAATGTCAGCAAACTGGACCTGATCAGTACCGATAATACTGAGATAGTGAAGTATCGCAAGGAAACCAAGATCGCCGCGATCAAGGCTGCGCGAGAAAAGGCCCAGTACCTGCTTGAAGCAATCGGAGCCAGATTGGGTATGCCGGTCTATATAGACGAAAAAGAAGAAGGTTCGACATTCATAATTGATGGTCAGGAAGTGAGCAATTTCCGCACCGGGGCACTAAATTCGAACAACTCGGTATCGTTCTCATCCGGTCGTACGGACGACTCGCCGACGCTGTCGTTTTCGGCCACGAAGATCCGGTTTGTGATCAGGGCGAAATTCGAGATCGAATAGGCAGGATTTTTTTGCAAGTTGGGCACGCGGTGCCGTTCTATTGGGCAGCAGTGATAACTGTAGCTTTTATTTAACGGAGTACGTTATGCCTAAATTTGACAGCCCGCTGAATGATATCAAGATCGCCAGCCCTTGCTCGGCCGACTGGAATGAGATGTACGGCGACGAGCGCAAACGCTTTTGCGGCGAGTGCAAGCTCAATGTTTATAACCTCTCGGGAATGACCAGGGACGAGGCCGAAAGGCTCGTCACCAATGCGGAGGGCCGCTTATGTGTCAGGTTCTTTCAACGGGCCGACGGCTCCGTGATCACGGCCGATTGTCCCGTGGGGTGGGCAAAGGTCAAACAGCGAACACGCGTTTATGCGACCGCGGCATTTTCGCTCGTGATGGCTTTGCTGACCGGTGTGCTTTTCGCGTCGCTGTTTTCAAAGCCAAAGGTCAGGATCGGCACATTGGCCGGTTTGACCACGCCGACACCGATGCCGCTGATGGGAGCGGTCGCACCGCCGCCGAACGCTAACAGCAACACGGAGCGTAAGGAAAAGCCGCAAGCCGTGATGGGTAATTTTGTAACGCCTGTCAAAAAGCAGGCTCCCCCCACCGAGGTCAAGGGCGACGTCTCACGCGAAAGGGACGAGAATATCTAGTTCAGTTCTTAACGAAATACCCTTGTCGGGCCCGTACGCGAAGGCCGGTCCTCGTTTGCAGCCCGACATCGAGTTTGACAAATTTATTGAGCGGAAAATCGCCGTCGGAGTAGAACTGCAGCAGATATTGTGACCGGAGTTCATTACCGAGCTGTCGGAAGATGCGTTCGAGTATCTCGGCGTTCTTGCGGCCGTTGTTGCCGTTCTGGTACTCGTCTTTGGTGTCGATCGGCTGAAACTTTGGCAGGAAGGCCGTTCCGCCGGTGTCATCGGCGAACTTCTGCATATTCTCCTGGCCAAAAATACTGATCTGATTCAACTGGAACGAACTGCCGGCCGGATTGATCGAATAAAAGACCGTATCGGCGTTCTGCAGTGCCTTGAGCACACGGAGGCGTTCCTGGGCACTGGCTTCATTACGCGACTTTACGGTCAGTTGGTAGAGTTCCTTGGTCGTGAGCGAGTTTATCTTTTCGCCTGCCCGCTTATAGCCGTCCTGGATCGCTTTTGAGATCCGCTTGCTGTTGGTGTCCTCACCGTCAGAAATGACGACGATAACGCGTCTGGTGCCGTCCGGGGCGTTCTTTTGAAGGTACTCGGCGGCCGCCCCGACAGTGTCGTAAAAGGCGGTAAATTCTTTCGTCGGCACGATCGAACGGACAGCGGCTGCTGCCGCCTCGGCGGTATTTCTACCTCCGACCAGGACCGGACCGGCCCCGATCGTAAAGATGGACGCTCGATCGCCCGGACGCATAACTTCCTGGAGAAACTTTGCGGCCGTGTCCTGCTGAAACTTGAACATCGGGCTCGTGGTCGCCGAAATGTCGAACAAAAGGGCGATCTCGAGTGGGACGTTCTCGGCGGTGCCGACATTGTCTATATTCTGCGGGCGGTTCTCTTCCGCCAGGCGAAAGTCGCCGGCCTTGAGCCCAAGCACGGGCGAACCGTTCGGATCAGTCACCGAAACGGGCACGACGACCAGTCTCGATTCGACCTTGATGATGTCATCGTCCGGTGTCGGAGCGGGCGTCGGCGACGCGGTTTGGCCGAATGCCGCACCGCAAGCGGCAAATGCGGCCGCGGCCAGGATGAATGTTCGTACGAGCCGGTTGGTTAGCATTGTGGTCTTTGAAAACTGGAAAAGGGCGCTTTGGACGCGGCACGTGCTGGCCGGTTCAAAGCGCCCATGTATGCGGGGTCTTACTGATCGTTCGAGTTCGAGGCCTTGACCTCGACATTTTGATTGATGCCGCGGCTGACCATCAGTTTGACCTCGACGCGCCGATTCTGGGCACGGCCCTCAGGCGTCGAATTATCGGCGACTGCCTGAAGTTCGCCGTAACCGTACGAGGTGCTCATTCTTCGAAGCGGAATGTTGTGGGCCTCGATCAAATAGTCCTTTACCGCCTGGGCACGACGCTCGCTGAGTGCTTTGTTCTTGCGGGTGTCACCCTCGGCCGATGCAAAACCGGTCACCTCGATGACATAACCCTTGAGCGTCACCGCGGTTGCCGCAACCTGGTCAAGCGATGCTTTGCCCTCGGCTGACAACACCGCACTGCCGACCTTAAAGTTGACGGTCGCGGTCGACTGGACGACGTAATCGTCAAGATCGGTGATGCGCTTGTTGGTAGCATTGACTCCGGCGACCGCGGCATCGGCGGTGTCCTGTGCCGCTTTTGCTCCGCCCTTAGCGGCGTTTGAGATAGCCATCAGTTCATCGATTTGGCCGGAAACACGCTGGGCGTTCTGCTCGGCCGCCGTAAGACGTTCTTCGGCCGGCGAAACGCGTGCGTCGATCGACTGTGCGGTCGCAAGGTTGCTTTTGTCAAAGCGGATCTTGGTCGCCGCGAGGCTGCCCGACGCGTCGCCGACTCCCTCGGCCTCGAGGTTGAGTCCGCGGACGATCGCGCTTACGGGATACTTGTCGCCGCCAAAAAGGCTGTTGTTCTTGACGCTTGCGTTGCTGCCGATGACCACCTTGGTATCGACGCCGACGGTGTCGCGAATGACAAAGGTCGTGTCATTTTCCTTCGAAACGACCACGCCTTTGATCTTGTATTTTTGACCCGCAGTCAACGCCCGAAGCTGGGCACCCTGAGCAAAAAGGCTGACAGCCCCGATCGAAATGGCAATTGCGATTACCGACATTCTCTTGAACATAATTATCTCCTGTGAAAAAGGCCGCTGATAGAAGATCAACAACGAAAAGTTAGACGCCGATCAACCGCGAGGGGTTGTCGCTAATCCGAAATTCGGCTTTGCAGTGGTGAATTTCGCTAAGGTCCACCGATAGAAAACGAAAGAGTTCATAATGTACAGTCACCTGAACCGGCAATAAAATGCACTTTCGACGCGATCGGATCCAAAATTACTTTGGAATAAATTTCAAATGTTGTTAGAACGCAATGGACGAGATCAATAACCTCTATTATAACGCACCCGACGCCAACTATGCTACAGCATTAAATTGGCGTCGGAGTGCGGTAAATATTGGGTTTTGTTAATACGTGAATTGGTTGGTCTCAAGGAAATTCTTGAGAAACGCCAAAAACTTCTCGGCATCCGCTCCGTCGACGATACGATGATCATAAGTCAGCGCGAAATACGCCATTTGCCGGATCGCGATGTAATCGTCGCCTTCGCTCGATGTCAGAACCTTGGGCCGCTTCTCGATCGTACCGACACACAGGATGGCGACCTGCGGCTGGTTTATGATCGGCGTGCCGAAAAGTCCGCCGAAAACGCCGGGGTTCGTGATCGTGAACGTACCGCCCTGAACCTCGTTCGGGTTGAGCTTTTTGGTGCGGGCACGATCGGCCAGATCATTGGCAGCGACCGCAAGCTGCGACAGCGAGAGAGTATCAGCCTGTTTGATGACGGGAACTATCAATCCCCAATCGAGAGCGACCGCCATCCCGAGGTTGATGTCGCCCTTGTAGATGATCTGGTCACCGTCAACCTGACTGTTAACGATGCGAAATTCGCGAATTGCCGCCGTGACCGCCTGAAAGATGAACGGCATGAAGGTCAGCTTAGTGCCGAACCTGGCCTGAAAATCGGCTTGATGGGCCTTCCGAAACTTTGCGACATTGGTCATGTCGATCTCATACACGCTGGTGACATGAGCCGATGTCTGCTTTGAGAATGTCATGTGGTCGGCGATCTTCTTTCGCATGACCGACATTTTCTCGATCCTGTCATCCACCGTTGCGTTGACCGTCGGCGGCACATATGTTGTCGGAGCCGCGGCAGCCTTCGGTTCTGCGGCCGGCACCGCAGCACCCTTGACCAACAGATCCTGCGGCCTGAGTGCCGCACCGGTTTCGATAAATGCCATGATGTCGCTTTTGGTCACGCGGCCGCTGACGCCGGAACCCGGGATCCGCGTAATATCGATGCCGTGTTCGCGGGCGATATTGCGGACGAGCGGGCTCGATTTGGTGCGGCGGAGTTCGTCGAGCGATGAATTGCCGTTAGCGGCGGCGGCCTTTGCCATTACGGGCGGCGCTACCGGCATCACCGGAGCCGGCGGCGTCTGAGCCTCAGCGGCAGGAGTTTGAACGGCTGCGGGTGCCTCAGCGGCCGGTTTGGCCGCGGCGGATGCTCCGGCGGCACCGACAAGAGCCAATACCGAACCAACCTCGACCGTCTGGCCTTCACTTACGTTGATCGAAAGCAGAACGCCGGCTGTCGGCGACGGCACCTCGGCATCGACCTTGTCGGTTGAGATCTCAAGCAGGGGCTCGTCCTTTTCGATCGTGTCGCCGACGGCTTTGAGCCATTTCGAAACGGTGCCTTCGGTGATCGATTCGCCCATCTGGGGCATTACGACCTCTGCGGCGTCCCCTGCCGGTACGGCAACGGGTTCGGGTGACACCGTCCCGACGGGCGCCAGGTTTGCCTCGGGGGCAACCTCCGCGACTGCTGGGGTTTCAGCGATCGGGGCTGCTGACGGTGCCGGCACAGATGCACCGGTTTCACCCTCGGCACCGATGACGGCGACGACGGTTCCAACCTCGACTGTTTCGCCTTCCTGATGGCGAATTTCCAATAGGATCCCGGCCCCCGGACTCGGCACTTCGGCATCGACCTTATCGGTCGAGATCTCAAGCACAGGTTCGTCCTTGTCGACCTTTTCGCCGACCTGCTTTAACCATTTTGAAACCGTTCCTTCGGTTATCGATTCGCCCATCTGGGGCATCACGACTTCTAAACTCATAAGATCTCCCGGTAATAACTCACGCCTAACGGCTGATCATCAAATAACTAGAATACTAGAAAAATACGGTCTGATAAAATACGGCACCGGAGATTTGAGGGCGAGGGCCGCCTGCCGTCCGGCCGCATCAGGCAGATCTGTGTCTGTGGATAAAGTCAAACAACTCGTTGATGCCCGATATCGATGAGGGGATCAATACGCTGCGGCCGTCCTTGCTCTTGATGACGATGTGCTCACGCTGTCGTTCGGTCTCCTTGGTTACCGACCCGATCTCGTTCCATCGGCAGGAGAATTTGCGATATTCGATACCGTTCTGATAGACCTTGACGAGGTTCTTTCGCTGTACGACCCACGAGAACATCGTCACGATGTAAACGAATAGAAATGCGGTCGCGAGCAGGAAATAGCCGAATTGCTGCCTCAAATAAAATGCGAGCATCATCGCCAAAAAAAAGACGAATGAGAGTATGGCCACAAAGACGGCTCGCTGAAGATACGACGGGTGAATACCGAAAATGCTGACCAGTCGGCCAAGGTCATTTGATGGATTGGACATGGCTATTTCACCGGCCTCTTAAGCGGAATGATCCTGACAACGGCACCGCCGAAATAGGAATTGACACAGTTGTATCCGAAATTGAGCATATTATTGATACCGCTCAGCAAGAAATATCACTAAATTTTATCAAACAAATCGTTCTGCTATGTAATACACCCGAAACTTGCTATAAAATGGTTACCATCGATCAGTCGAAACCTAAACCTGTACTTTCCGTAACAATCAAAATGAAAAAGATCTCGATAATTGCGCTGTTCATTTGCTCGATCGTCATTTCGGTCGCTGCTCAAAAGACTGTCCTGACCAAGGATGATTATGCCCGGGCTGAAAAGATGCTTAGCTTCGGCACCGCACCGTACATCGATCGCGGCGGCGTCAGGCCGATGTTCCTGCCCGACGGGCGATTTTGGTATCGCGTGCTGACCGCGACCGGAAGTGAATACGTACTTATCAACCCGGCCGATGGCTCCCGTAAGTCCGCAGCAAATCTGGCGGACCTCGGCGTTACGGCGCCGGCGGCTCCGGTTGGCGGCGGACGATTTGGCGGCGGCAATGCAATTGCCTCGCCTGACGGCAAAAAGCAGGTTTACATCAAGGACTGGAACCTGTGGGTCAAGGATATTGCCTCGGGCAAGGAGACCCAGCTGACGACTGACGGCGTTAAGGATTTTGGCTACGCGACCGACAATGCCGGCTGGAAGCACAGCGATCGTGCGATCGTTCTATGGTCGCCAGACTCGAAAAAGGTCGCGACATTTCAACAGGACCAGAGGCACATCAATGATATGTACCTTGTCACGACAAACGTCGGTGCCCCGAAACTCGAGGCGTGGAAGTATCCTCTACCGACCGACAAGGAGATAATCAAGATCCATCGTGTCGTGATCGACGTCGAGTCGGGCAAGATGGTGCGGTTCAAGATGGCCCCGGACGATCGCCGCGGAACACTCTGTGACGACATCGCCTGCGACGGAACTTTCGGTGATAACCGTTGGAGCCCGGACGGTTCAACGCTCGCGTTTGTGTCGAGTTCGCGTGATCATAAATCCGCCAAGTTCCGCATCGCCGACACGGCCACCGGCGATGTCCGTGACGTCTTTGAGGAGACTGTTGCGACCCAGTACGAATCTGGTCAAGGCGAAGCGAATTGGCGTTATTTCCCGGCAACCAAAGAGGCGATCTGGTACTCCGAGCGTGACGATTGGGGCCACTTGTACCTGTATGACCTGATCACGGGTAAACCGAAGACGCAGATCACCAAGGGGAACTTTGTCGTTACACGCATAATCAAGATCGATGACAGTTCGCGGACGATATTTTTTGAGGCAAATGGCAGGGAACCCGGCCGTGACCCGTACTTTGCACATTTTTATCGCGTCGGGTTTGACGGCAAAGGCCTGACATTGCTCACACCCGAGGATGGCAACCACCAGGTTTCCATCACTCCGGACGGAAAGTACTTTGTCGATTCGTACTCAAAGATGGACGTCGCACCCGTAACGGTTCTTCGGGACATGACGGGTAAGCTCATCGCGACGTTGGAAAAGACCGATGTCTCGCGACTGGTTGCGACCGGCTGGAAACCGCCGACACCGATCACCGTCAAATCCCGCGACGGAAAATGGGACCTCTACGGTGTGATGTTCACTCCGACCAACCTTGATACGGCCAAGAAGTATCCGGTCATCAATTACATATATCCCGGCCCACAGGGCGGCGGTGTGGGGTCGCGTTCATTTTCGGCCAGCCGCAGCGACCATCAGGCATTGGCGGAACTCGGATTTGTTGTCGTGATCATCGACGGTACCTGCAATCCCGATCGGTCGAAATCGTTCCATGACGTTTGTTACGGCAACATGGCCGACAATACGCTCGAAGACCAGATCTCAGGAATGAAGCAGTTAGCTGCCAAATATCCGTATATGGACCTTGATCGTGTCGGTGTCTGGGGACACTCGGGCGGCGGATTTGCCACGGCGGCTGCGATGTTCCGCTATCCGGATTTTTACAAGGTCGGAATTTCGGAATCGGGCAACCATGAAAACCGCAATTATGAGGATGATTGGGGCGAACGCTACATCGGGCTGCTGAGCGGGGATAATTATGAGAAACAGGCAAATCAGAACTACGCCAAAAATCTCAAAGGCAAACTCCTGCTCGCTCACGGTGCGATGGACGACAATGTTCCGCCGTACAACACCTATTTGGTCGTCGATGCCCTGGTCAAAGCCAATAAGGACTTTGACCTGATCATTTTCCCCAATGCCCGGCACGGGTATGGTGCTGACAGCTTCTATATGATGCGCCGCCGTTGGGACTATTTCGTTAGGAATCTGCTTGGGGCTGAGCCGCCGAAGGAGTATGAGATAAAGTCGAAGCCCGATCCGCGAATGAGCGTCGGCAGATAGGCTGTACAACGCAATTGGCAGTTAACACCGGGGCCGGAATGATCGCGAAGCGGTCACTCCGGCCTTTAGCTTTGCTGGTCCAGCTTCTCGGTGTCGTTCTCACTTTCGTCAAAAAGCGATCTCAACGGCGGATTGGGCGGCGGCAATGACGCGGCGTACTCAGCCATGTCCTGATTCAATGCAGAAACCGCCATTTCCGCGCGTTCGATGTCGTCACGGACCAGCTTCAGTACCAGTTTCCCGTCCTGATTTGGAAGAGCGGCAAGAACGCCGAACGTTTTCATTCGGATCTCGATCTTGGCCCCTCGCTTCAGAAGCCCCTTGCGAAACTTGATATCCAGTATCTCACCTATCGGAAGCCGGACCTCTTCGACACCGCCGGACACCAGCCCGAGCCACTTGGTCTCGAATTCGATAACGATACCGGCCGGCGAAAATTTGGCAACACCGTTGACCTTTGCCAACCCGTGAGTGCCCTCGGTACTGAATGGGATACTAGTAAAATTGTGCATACCAAGCTGCAATGCTGACGGCCGCCGCTGTGAACCGGCGGATCTGCCTATTGCGAATTTTACAGCCTCATTGAACTTCTGTCGAAGCCGCGTCTAGGGATCGTCAGATCTTCGAACGCCGCCGCAGCCAGAAATACTTTGCCACGCCTATCAGGCTGATCAACAACCAAAAGAACTCGACGATGAACGCCGGAAAGTTGAAGTTGAAATAAAGCGAAACAATTATGAGCGTCGCTCCGGTAGCGTTCAGCGTTGAGTACGCCAGCTGCTCGCTCCGAATACGGCCCGCCTGCAGCAGGACATACGTAACTATGATCGTACCGACGCCGACGGTACCGATTACGTCGTACCACTGAACTGTCATTTCATTCGGGCGATCATTCCTTTTTCACCGACCGCCCAAACTGCTCCGCTGCCTTTTGCCTGAACCGCGTTGTAGCTCAACTTATCAACATTCCGCCAGGTTTTGCCGCCGTCATTTGAAATGTCCGAACCGCTCGACCCTACGGCGACCACCGTTTGACCGTCGATGTAGGCGACCCCTGAGCGATAACCGCTGAGTCCGCTGCCCGCGATCCATGTCCGGCCGCCGTCGTATGTATGTGCCAGATTGCGGTCGTTTTCATCCGGCTTTTCGTAGTTGCCGCCGACAATGATGCCCCGCTTGCCGTTGAGCATCGCGATCGAGAAGATACCGCTGCCAGCCGTTCCTTTCACGATCGGCGCATCCGCGACCAACCATGAAACACCTCTGTTCTCCGACCTGAAGACCCGTGCATCGGCACCTCCCGACACCAGCAGAAGCCGGTCCCGGCCCTGCGCTATGAGGCACGTGCCGCTCGCCGCAAACGCCGCTTCGCCTGCTTTGGCCGATGCCATTTTGTCCGTATCCATAGCTTTCCAGGTCGTACCGTCCTTAGTGCCGAAAAGGACATATTTTCCGTCCACCGGATCAGACATCGCGACGCAATTGTTTCGATCCCAGCACGCCAGGGCGTCAAAGAACGCCTTTTCGTCTGTGTTCTTGAACTGAAGCGACCACGACTTGCCGCCGTCGATCGTCTTGTATATCCGCGACGACTCACCGTTGCCGATGCTGAGAATGTAGGCAGTATTAGCGTCAAAGGCTTCGATATCGCGAAAGTCGAGCTTTTCGGCGTCGGGAACTTTGATGACGGCCCATGTTCCACCGCCGTCGATCGTCCGGATCACGGTTCCGCGCGTGCCGCTGGCCCAAACCGTGTTCTTATCAACCACCGAGAGTCCGCGAAACGAAGCGGTTGTATCAACCGTTTGCTTTGTCCATTGACAATAGTAGGGCTGGACACAAATAACAAATAAGGCAAAACCTGACAGAAAAATGCGAGTCATATATTTAATTCTTCTTCGAGCACTCAGCAAATCCAAAAACTTGCGGTGTACACGAGGCCTACGAGTGCCGGTATGTCCAACACAAAGGACCAAACTATGCCAACGATGATTGGAGATTTGACCTCGTTCCATGGCTTGGGACCGTAGAATCCACGTATAATTATCCACCATTCGAATCCTCGGACCGGTATCAGTCCGACGACGTAAATTAGCAAGCCAAGTCCCGAAACAAAAATGAATGGAAACGAAAGAAGAGCTAAGACTGTACCGAAAGCTAGGCCAAGTAGCATGCGGCAAACCCCGACATAAACAATGTTCCTCGGTGATTCCGGGTATAACTTATTCAGATATACGGCGAACGCGGTATAGCCGCCAGCCTTAATAGCTGGAAACGCAAGCAATCCAAGTGGTTCAGAAAATCCGCCTGGTATAAGAATCCTCCAAAATAATTAATAAACCAATCTCGCCCGGACCGTGCCCTTAATGTCTTTCAGGACGTCAAAAGCCTCCCGCGAGATCTTGTGGTCAACGTCGAGTATAACGTATCCGATCTCGTCGTTCGTTTTCAGGTATTGGCTCGTAATGTTAAATCCGCCCTTTGAGAGGCGCGAGTTGATCTGGCCCAGAACGCCCGGTACGTTGCGGTGAATGTGGAGTATCCGGTGCGTGCCGGCCTGCGGCGGCAGGCTGACAGCCGGGACCGTGTGCGAGCCCTCGCTGGTGCCGAAATCTAGATACTTGATCAGTTTTGCCGTAACGTCAAGGCCGATATTCGCCTGAGCCTCTTCGGTCGAACCGCCGATATGCGGTGTCAGGATCACGTTCGCAAGGCCTTGCAGCGGCGTCGAAAAGGCGTCACCGTTCTTTTCCGGCTCATCCGGAAAGACGTCGATCGCGGCGCCGCTCAGTCTTCCCGACGTAAGGGCCTTTTTCAGGGCACCGATGTCAACGACGTCACCGCGGCTATGGTTGATCAAAATTGCCCCCTTTTTCATTGCCTTGAGCGTTTCGGCGTTGATCATTTGCCGCGTCGAGGCGTCAGAGGGGACATGCAGGGTGACAATGTCCGAGTGTTTCAGCAGGTCGCGAAGGTCGCGGATCTGTTTGGCATTGCCATGCGGTAGTTTGGTGGCAATGTCGAAATAGTTGACCTGCATTCCCATCGCCTCGGCCAAATTCGAGACCTGTGAGCCGATATTGCCGTAGCCGACGATACCGAGGGTTTTCCCTCTCAGTTCAAAACTGCCCTTAGCATCCTTCAGCCATTTGCCCTGATGTGCCGCAATGTTCTTGTCCGAGATCCTTCGAATGAGCATCACGCAGAGTCCAATTATCAACTCAGCGACCGACCGGGTGTTCGAATACGGTGCATTGAATACGGCGATCCCCTTTTTTGTCGCCGCCTGCAGATCGACCTGGTTGACACCGATACAGAAGCAACCGATCGCCAGGAGTTTATCGGCCGCCTCGACGACACGCTTTGTGATCTGCGTTTTTGAACGGATGCCGATCAAATGGACGCCCCGGACCGCCGCGATCAATTCCGATTCACTAAGAGCACCGCTCACCTGGTTGATGTCGGCATAGCCGGCAGCCTTCAATTCGGCGACGGCCGCGTCAGAGATGTTTTCGAGCAGCAGGACCTTGATCTTGTTGCGGGGATAAGATGTGGATTTGACCGTCATAGGACCTTATTCGGATACACCCATAATGCCTAAATTCGGGCCGCATAACAAGGCACAAACCGTCGGCTCAGCTCAAAACGTTCCCACCCCCGAGAATAGACTCCGATACACGTCTCGACGGTGTAAGGGCGGTCACGACGGCCACGTTAGATTCTGACTATTAGCCGCACTTGGTACAACAAAAAAGCCGGAGCGATAATGCCCCGGCTTTTTTTGATTCAATACTTCCGCTTACATGTGGATCGTGAGGTCGTGTACGCCTTCTGCGGCTTCCATGACAGCCTCGGAAACGGTCGGGTGGGCGTGGATCACGCGTCCAAGTTCATCCGCAGTGGTTTCTAAGGCCATTGCCACACAGGCCTCTGCAAGCAACTCTGTTGCGTGCGGGCCGATGATGTGAACGCCGAGAACCTCATCGTATTTCTTTTCGGATACGATCTTTACGAACCCGTCAGTTTCACCTAGTATGCGTGCCTTGCCCGATGCCGAGAACGGGAACTTGCCGACCTTCACGTCATAGCCGGCTTCTTTCGCCTTTGCTTCAGTTAATCCGACGGAGGCTACCTCGGGGTCACAATAGGTGCAGTTGGGGACGAGATTCTGTTTGATCGGCTCAACCTTTTTACCCGCTATCTTTTCGACCACCAAAATGCCTTCTTTCGAGGCGAGATGAGCCAGCCAGGCGGTATCGATGACGTCGCCGATAGCGTATACATTCGGCTCGTCCGTTTCACAATACTCATTGACCTTGATCGTGCCCCGCGGGTTGACGACCACCTTGGTGTTTTCCAGCCCGATATTCTCGATGAGCGGCATTCGGCCGACGGCCACGAGCAGCATTTCCGCTTCGAATGCGACATCGTCACCTTTGGCGTTTTTGCCCGACACCTTGATACCCTTTTTGTCCTTTGTGAGTTTGTCCAGTTTGACGCCGGTCTCACATCTAATACCCTGCTTCTTAAATGCACGCGCGAGTTCCTTCGATACGTCAGCGTCCTCGATCGGCACGATCCGATCCATCAGTTCTACTACCGTCGTTTCACAGCCGAACCGGTGATAGACGCTTGCAAACTCGACCCCGACCGCGCCCGAGCCCATCACGACCATTGATTTCGGGACGCGATCCAGTTCGAGGATGTGATCGGAATTGACGACCTGCTTCCCGTCGGTTTCAAATCCTGGTATCGGACGCACAACCGAACCGGTCGCGATGATTATGTTCTTGGTGTCGATGGTCTCCTTCTTACCGTCGGCAGAGGTGACCTCGACTTTGCCCTTTCCGGCGATCTTGCCAAATCCGTTAAAAACGGTGACCTTGTTCTTCTTCATCAGATAGGTCACGCCGGCCGCGTTTTTGTCGACGATGTTCGACTTATATTTTTGGATACCGGCCCAGTCAAAGCTTAATCCGGTGACCTTAAGTCCAAAATCCTCGAAATGTCCCGCTTTCTGATAAAGATGGGCGGCATTCAATAGCGCTTTGGTAGGAATGCAGCCTCGGAGTCCGCATGTGCCGCCGAGTTTTGCATCTTTTTCCTTTTCGACGATGGCCACTTTCAGCCCAAGTTGTGCTCCGCGAACCGCGGCGACATATCCGCCCGGGCCCGCACCTATTATTGTTATGTCAAATTGTTCAGCCAATGTAGTTAACCTCTATAAATAGTGAAAAATTGCGTAAAGGACATTATAAGGCTTTCACCGAGCGCAGGCTAGTTAATTACTTTAGATTTGCGTTAGACTGACCGATGTATGATCCATTCAGACGAGTTTCTTGCGGTTGTTAATGACGCAAAGTCGCGAATTCGCGAATTGTCCGTCGCCGATGCCCTCGATCGGGTCAATAATGGCGCGACACTGATCGACGTCCGTGAGGAAAGCGAGTGGTTTGAGCACGCAGTCGGGGCGAGGCATCTTGGCCGCGGCGTTTTAGAACGAGATATTGTCCAATCCTATCCTGATAAAACGACCGAGATCGTCCTCTATTGCGGTGGAGGATACCGATCGGCACTGGCGGCCGATATGCTTCAAAAAATGGGCTATACAAACGTTTGGTCATTGGCAGGCGGTTGGAAAGCATGGCGTGACGCAGGAGCCCCCATCGAGATGGAGATCCCATTCTAATGAGCGAGAACGAACAAGACGACAATTTTGACCCACGGGCCCGAACGCGTGAGATACAGTCCCAATTTGCTGCTCGCGGTGATGCACTCGGTTGGTTCGAGGAACTCTACCGCGAGGCCGCCGGCGACAATTCAAAGATACCGTGGGCCGATCTCGAACCCAATCGATATTTCCGCGCATGGGCCGAATCAAATGGCCTAAAGGGTGGTGGTCGATCCGCGTTGGTCGTTGGATGCGGCCTCGGCGACGATGCAAATTATCTATCCGATCTTGGCTTTAAGGTCACGGCCTTTGATCTGTCACCGACGGCGATCGAATGGGCCAAAAAGTTGTATCCGGGCAAGGGGATCGACTTCGAGGTGGCCGACCTTTTCCAACCATTTCGAGGCTGGCTCGGGGCGTTCGACTTTGTATTGGAGATCTATACGATCCAGCCGCTGCCGCTCGACTGGCGGCCGAGGGTGATCGACGCTATTTCGGCCTTTGCGAACAGCACCGGTGAGATCCTGGTCGTAACACGCGGCCGCGAGGACGATGTCGAACCGGACGAACTCCCTTGGCCGATGTCCCGAAAGGATCTTTCCCGATTTGAAGCCAACGGCTTTATCCAAACCGATTTTATGCAGATGCCCGGCGAAGATGACGAACCGCCAAGATTTGTCGTCGCGTACCGGCGAGCAGCCGTATCCGACTGACCCGTACCTGCTGTCGTTCATTTCCGAGATCCGCCCCATGCTGCCCGCGGCGAGGCACATTAATTGCTCAAGATAAGTTGTGTCGTTGAATTGACGCTTTTGGTCGGTCGAAGAGCGAAAAACTACGCGAGATAGCCGCGAAATTGGTAAAATGTACACACGTACAGGAGATGTCGATCTATGCAATTCAAGCAGTTTTATCTTGGCTGTCTTTCCCATGCTTCATATTACTTAGGTTCCGCGGATGAGGCGGCGATAATCGATCCGCAGCGTGACGTCCAGCAATATTTAGACGAAGCTGCCGCGAACGGACAGCGGATCAAGTATATTATCGAGACCCACTCGCATGCTGATTTCGTCAGCGGCCATCTTGAGCTCGCCGGCAAGACCGGAGCCGAGATCATTTACGGAAAACGCGCCAAGACCGTTTTTCCGACCCATTTTGTCAGCGATGGTGATGAATTGTCGGTCGGTACCATTAAGTTGCGGTTCCTCGAAACACCGGGCCACACGCCTGAGGGGATAACGATCGTTGCCGAGGATACCGAGGACTCGGCCGCTCCGCTCAAAATGTTCACCGGTGACACGCTCTTCATCGGTGATGTCGGCCGGCCCGATCTGGTCGGGTCAAAGGGCTTTACGGCCGAACAGATGGCCGAGATGCTTTATTATTCGCTGCACAACAGCATTCTCGCGTATCCAGACGAGACTGAGGTCTATCCGGCACACGGGGCAGGATCTCTGTGCGGCAAGTCGCTATCGAAAGAGACGTGGTCAACGCTCGGAAATCAGCGACAATTCAACTACGCCCTCCAGCCGATGAGTGTCGAAGAGTTTGTTAAGATCGTCGCTGCTGACCAGCCTGAGGTGCCGATGTATTTCCCAAAGAGTGCCGCTACGAACCTCGAGGGCTCAAAGTCGCTGGATGAGATCGCCCCGCCGCGAAAGTTGTCAACCGACGAAATCAAGGGCTTTGACGGAGTGGTCATAGACGTTCGCTCAAGTGTCGAGTACGGAGCTGCTCACATTCCAAATGCTGTCAATATTTGGCTCGCGGGCCAGTTTGCGTCGTGGGCCGGGACCATGATCCCGATCGGGACACAGATCGCAATTGCCGCCGACACCGCTGAACAGGTAGACGAAGCGGTAATGCGGCTTGCCCGCATCGGCCACGATACCGCCGCAGGCTTTATCCTGATGAGCGAATTCACCTCCGAAACAAAGTCGGTCGAGCAAGTTTCGGTAAACCGGCTCAATGAGGTCATCGACGATGACATTCAGTTGATCGACGTTCGGCGTGTGGCCGAGTATAGTGCGGCTCACGCGATCGGGGCCGTCAATATGCCGCTCGACAAACTGTCGAACGAGACAGATAGACTTGATCCGGAAAAGACGACCTATGTTATTTGCCAGAGCGGATACAGATCGAGCCTGGCGACGAGCATTCTCGAGAATGCCGGATTCCGTGATCTACACAACGTCTCGGGCGGTACCGCCGCATGGATAGCCGCAGGGCTTGAGACTGAAATGACTGTAACCAAATGCGCCGCCTCGTGAAGAGCGGAAAGGAGTAGATTTGTATGAGAGTCATGTCAACGGCGATTGCAGTCGTCATAGGATTTGGGGTCGTCGGATGTCAAACGTCAATGGTCCGAAATGTGGATTCACCAGTTGCCGTCAAGGCCGGCGTCTCTGAAATGTCGCCGGCCCAGGCTTTTCCGCTGGTTAGTGCGGCATATTCGCAATTCATAGATGTCAGAACACCCGAAGAATATGCCGCCGGACACGCCGACCGAACAAAAAACATACCTCTTGATACCTTGGCTTCAAGTTTTGACATTCTTGAAAAGGGCGAGCCCGTGTACATAATTTGCCGTACCGACAATCGGTCCAGGCAGGCAGCCAAAATACTTATCGATGCGGGCTTTAAATCGACGATCGTAGTCACGGGCGGCACCGAGGCCTGGAAGTCCGCCGGCCTTCCGATGGGTGGCTCGCCGGTCTCGGTCGACCCGGGAAAGTTGGACGAAAAGACTCGGAATGCGCTGATCTCTGCGCTTAACGACGAGCGGAGAGCCTTTGCGACCTACGAAGCTGTCTTGGCAAAGTTTCCCGACACACGCCCATTTTTGAACATCGTCAACGCTGAGCAGCGTCACGAATCATTCTTGCTTCCGCTTTTCGCAAAATATGGAGTGACGACACCGAAGAACGAGGTCGACCCGGCTAAGATCGCAGTGCCGGCTTCAATTGCAGACGCCTGTAAGGCCGGCATTGAAGCTGAAAAGGCAAATATCGCCCTTTACGACGGATTCTTCGCATTTGTGAAAGAACCTGATATCAGGGAAGTTTTTACCCGTTTGCAAACTGCATCGCGTGACAATCATCTGCCGGCATTTACTCGCTGCAGCGAAGGCGGCGGGGGTAACGGACGAGGGCCTGGCCCGCGGCGCTAGATTTAAGAGGGATCTTACATGTACGAACTGTTAATACTACTGGCGTTTTTGGGGTTATGGCTTTTGCTTCAACTCGTGATTTTGCCGAGACTAGGCTACAACACCTGAATGCGCGGTGCATGCGACGTCGGGTCACGACGTGAGAATGACGAAAAAGCAGAAAAGTAGGTTGGTAAATAGATGAGGTGGATATGCAAAACTCAACAGCCGCTGACACCAAACAGAAAACAAGCGTCGAGCTTGATGAGGCTAGAACAGCATTGCTGGCATCGGGCGATGGCTACGGGTATCGACGCGATGTGAATTTGCCGTTTCGGGAGGCTCTCGACAAGACCTACGAAACATTGAAAGCAGAGGGATTCGGCGTATTGACCGAGATCGATCTTAAAGCGAAATTTAACGAAAAGCTCGGCGTCGATTTTCGCAACTACGTGATCCTCGGAGCCTGCAATCCCGCTATAGCGTTTCAGTCGTTGCAGCAAGAGATAGATCTCGGATTGCTCCTGCCGTGCAACGTGATCGTCTACGACCGTGATGGCGGATCGTCCGTCGCCGCGATCGATGCAAAGAGTATGCTCGCGGTAACGGGAAATCCGAATCTCGTCGAAGCCGCAGAAATGATCAATGAACGATTACGCCGAGCGATCGACGCGATCTAGATTCGGACGGATCATACAGATATGTCACGGCTTAAAGTAAAGTGGTTATCTACTTTGCTTGCGATCGCGGGATCGGTCGGCACCGTCTTCGGCCAGGCGGCGGGACGGGTGCAGATCGCGACCGCAAATTCGCTCGCAAATGGCTATTCGATAGCCCTTGAGCCCGTATCGGTCGAAGGTTTTACCGGGCTTCAATCCTTCGCTGCGGCACAACACGACGGAAAGATCTTGCTTATCGGCGGCCGCACTGACGGCCTGCACCGCAGACAACCCTTTGCCTCATTTTCTCCCGACGGCAGCAACAACAAAATAGTCGTCCTTGACCCCAGTTCAAAAGAGACATGGAGTGCCGCCATTACGGACCTTCCGCCCGAACTCGGCGAGCAATTGCGGTCGACCAATATGGAGTTCATCCAACGAGGTCAGACGCTGTATTTGATCGGCGGTTACGGCTACAGCCACATCGCCGGTGATCACGTTACCTACGGCAAACTCACGGCGGTCCGTGTAGATTGCGTCATTGCGGCGTTGGTGCGGGGCGGGACGATGGCGGGATGCTTTCGGCAGATATCGGATCCGATCTTTGCCGTCACCGGAGGCCAGATCGGCCGGATTGGCGAAACATATTTCCTGGTTGGCGGCCAGCGATTCGAAGGGCGATATAACCCGATGGGCCCGAATCACGGTCCCGGCTTCAGGCAGCAATACACCGATCAGATCCGAAAATTTTCGATCATCGACGATGGCAGGGTGCTGCGTGTCGAAAATTCGTCAGCCGTGACCGACAAGGCAAATCTTCATCGACGCGATTTCAATATGCTGCCGCAGATATTCGCCAACGGAGTGCCCGGCTTCACGGTGTTTTCGGGAGTTTTTCAGATCGATGCCGATATTCCGTTCACCGACACGGTCGATATATTTGTTGATTCGCATCGCGTCAATCCGGCGTTCACTCAGTACCTAAATCATTATCATTCCGCGAAAGCGGTCTTATTCGATGCCGCCGGTCAGAGGACCGAGAACATATTCTTTGGCGGCATCAGCCAATACGAGGAAAGTGCCGGCACTCTGGTCAGGAATGACGATGTACCGTTCACCAAAATCATAAGCAAAGTGGCCCGTGATAAGGACGGCAGATCGACCGAGGCCAAGCTAGGTGAGATGCCTGGTTTCCTTGGAGCCGGTGCCGAGTTTATCGTCAACGCCGCACTGCCGAGATATGAAAATGACATTGTAAAGTCGAATGAGCTCAAGGGAGACCGCGTGCTTCTAGGGCACATCATCGGCGGTATTGTTAGTACGCAAAGAAGTATTTTCTTCAGCAACACTGGAAATGAAAGTTCGGCCGGCAAGACCGTATTCCGCGTATGGTTGACCAGGCCGGCAAAATGAAATTTGCGGCGGGTGAGGATGCACAGTCAAACAGCCGCCGTAGGCCGCAAAAGATCGGGCGAACCGGATCTTCATTAAATGGACACAGTTATGAACACAAAATTTGATCCCAGTAACGCAATTCAGGATTTTCTGGTATTCGGTGAATTTGGTGATGTAAACCCATCGATCACCGATTCGTCAACCTTCACTTTTATGTCGCCGGATCGGATGGAGGAGCTGTTCGACCATGAGATCGAAGGGTGTTTTCTGTATTCGCGGCATTGGAACCCGACGAACAAGTTCCTCTCTGACGCACTCGCCCGAATGGAGGATTGCGAGGCAGCCCAGGCCAAGGCATCAGGGATGGCGGCGATCAGTTCAGCGATCATCCAGCTTTGCGGCAACGGCGACGAGATTATCTCGTCACGCACGATCTACGGCGGAACCTACGCTTTGTTCAAGAACTTTCTGCCGCGGTTCGGGATCAAGGTTCACTTTGTCGATGTTCAAAATATCGACGCTGTGAACGCCCTGATCAACGATCGAACGAAGGTCGTTTATTGCGAATCGATCAGCAACCCTTTGCTCGACGTGTCGGATATTCCCGCGTTGTCGGCGATCTGCAAGCCTCGCGGGGTAAAGCTCGTCGTTGACAATACATTCAGCCCGATGATGCTCTCGCCGATCCGGCTCGGAGCGGATGTGGTCGTTCACAGCCTGACAAAATACATAAACGGCACGAGTGACTGCGTGGCGGGTGCCGTATGCGCCAGCAGCGATTTCATTCACCAGCTGACGGACATAAATTCCGGTGCGTCTATGCTGTTCGGGGCCGTGCTCGACAGCACGCGGGCCGCGAGCATCTTGAAGAATCTCCATTCGCTGCATCTGAGAATGAGGCAGCATAGTCAAAACGCTCAGTACGTAGCTGAGAATCTGCAGAAACTCGGGCTGAGGGTGTTTTATCCGGGATTGCCCGAACATCCCCAGCACCGCTTGCTTACGGATATGATGAACGCGGGCTATGGCTACGGCGGGATGCTGGCCGTCGATGTCGGCGATACGGCCAAAGCCAATCGGCTTATGACCAGAATGCAGGAGGAAAAGGTAGGCTATCTCGCGGTGAGTCTCGGATTTTTCAAAACGCTCTTCAGTGCTCCGGGCCACAGCACGTCCTCCGAGATACCGGAAGAAGAACGCAAGGCAATGGGACTTAGCGACGGTCTTGTCCGATTTTCGGTCGGCCTCGACAATGATATCGAGCAGAGTTTTGAACGGATCAAACGGTGTCTGGCCGAATGCGGAGTGATCTGATCTGATAGGGCGGCCGCCGGCTGCCGCACCAAGTGCTTTTGTTGATTCAAGTCACCAGTGTAGAATTGGTCTTTATTTGATTAGTAATTTATGTCAGAAGCAACAATTTCAAAAGCAAATACACGTATTGAGACGGACTCGATGGGCGAGATCGCCGTCGAGAGCGACAAGTATTGGGGAGCGCAGACTCAGCGTTCGCTTTACCATTTCAACATTGGTTTCGACGTGATGCCGCGAGAGGTCATCCGCGCGCTCGGCATCCTCAAAAAAGCGGCGGCGATCGTCAATTGCGATCTCGGTAAATTGCCCGAGGACAAAATGAAACTCATTGTCCGGGCCGCCGACGAGGTGATCGAAGGGAAACTCGACGCGCATTTTCCGCTGCGAGTCTGGCAGACAGGTTCTGGTACTCAGACCAACATGAACGCCAACGAGGTCATCTCGAACCGAGCGATAGAGATCGCCGGCGGCGAGATGGGTTCGAAATCGCCCATTCACCCGAATGACGACGTCAATAAATCACAGTCGTCGAACGACACGTTTCCGACGGCAATGTACATAGCGGCCGCCGAACGCCTGACCGCTCTGATCCCCGAGGTGCAAAAGGTCAGCGACGCGATCAAGGCAAAGTCGCGCGAGTTCGAGGGCGTCGTGAAGATCGGGCGCACGCATCTGCAGGACGCAACGCCGGTAACGGTCAGTCAGGAATTCAACGGCTGGGCAAACCTCGTCGACCGCGACATCGAGAGGATGAGGATGGTCCTTCCGGGACTGATGGACCTCGCGATCGGCGGCACGGCGGTCGGCACGGGCCTCAACGCACATCCGGAATTTGCCGAGCGAGCGGCGGCAAAGATCGCCGAACTCACAGGACTGCCGTTCAAGTCGCACCCGGACAAATTCGCCGCCCTGTCGGCGCACGACGAGGTGGTTTTCGCCTCGGGAGCGCTAAAAACTCTCGCCGCCAGCCTTATGAAGATCGCCAACGACATCCGCTGGCTCGCGTCGGGCCCACGCTGCGGCATTGGCGAAATAAGCTTACCGGAGAACGAGCCCGGCTCGTCGATCATGCCCGGCAAGGTCAACCCGACGCAGTCCGAAGCGATGACGATGGTCGCCGTTCAGGTGATGGGAAATGATGCCGCGATCGGGTTTGCGGGCTCACAGGGCAATTTCGAGCTGAACGTGTTCAAGCCCGTGATGATCCACAATTTCCTGCACTCTGTCCGTCTGATACATGACGCGTGCCATGGCTTCGTCGATTACTGCATCGCCGGCATCGATTTGAACCGTGACAAGATCGATCATTACCTTCGCGATTCGCTGATGCTCGTGACTGCTCTCAATCAGCACATCGGCTATGACAACGCGGCCAAGATCGCGAAATATGCACACAAGAAAGGCATCTCGCTTAAGGAATCCGCCGTCGAACTTGAGCTGTTGTCGGCCGAGAGATTTGACGAACTTGTTATCGCCGAAGATATGACACATCCGTAACGGGCCTTGGCCGAATATGAAATCAAAAATTGCTGCTGGATTGTCGGCGATCATAGCCGTGATCGCACTTTCAAATATCGCCACCGCTCAAAAAAGCTGCGGAGTCTCGAAAGAGGACGACGAAAAATACGAGCAGATCTTCCGCAACGGCGGCGACTCTGCCGTTACCATAAAGGTCATCGATGAAAATTGCGATGAGCACAGCGTAACGGTCGAACCCGGCAAGGCCGCAAAGTTTGAACCGGTTTATTCGGGGTACAAGTTCAAGATCGGGACAAGGGAGATCGCCGCCGCGTACAGTAACTATATAATCACCGTCGGCGTGGCCCACTCGGCCGATGCCCGCGTGAGTTTTTTGGACACGGTCAATCAGTTTCGCCAGGGGCATAAACTGCCGGCGTTCGTATACGACGACCGACTAAATCAGGCGGCCCAATGGTTTGCCGATCTGCTGGCAAAATACGAGGCCGACTCTGCCGGTCATGACGCCGTCGCCGCCGGCGGCGAGCAGTACAAGGACATGCAGGACTCGGCCCAACGGGTGGCCCATTTTGGCTGGAAGGGCAAGGGCGGTGTGGCCGAGGTTGTCGCCGGCGACCAAATGCTCAATATTGGTACGGCCGATGTCGTTGGCGGTTATTTTGCCTTGGCGTGGTCGTCAGGTACAACGCATTACGCACCTTTCTTTGACATAGGTGAGCAAAAATTTAATAAGGTCGGCTTTGCCGTCGCGGAATCTAAAAAAACAAAAGGGAAATATTATGCGGTCGCATTGTTTGGCGCCGATTAGAACGATATGAAAAAACTGCTACCGTTCCTGTTCTTGCTTGTTGCCATACCGGTGTCGGCACAAAAGACATTCGAGATCACCGATGCTTCGAAGTACTTTGACATAAGGGTCAAAGTGGCCAAGTGCGATGAGGACTTTTGCTCGGGGAAAGCGACATTCTCGTTCTTCAAAAAGGGCGGCTCGACCCCCTATCAGGTCATTAACCTGCCGGACACACAGATCCAACTCGTCGAGGGCGGCCAACCCAGCGTCAACGTATCGTTGCTATACGATCAGCAGAGCGTGGTAAATGTAGGCGATTTCAATTTTGACGGCATGGAGGACGTCGCCTTATGTAATGGGGCGAATGGCTCCTACGGCGGTCCGTCCTACGATATTTACTTGTCCTCGCGTGCGGCCAAGAAGTTCGTATTTGACGCCGCCTTCACTAAACTCGGATCGCATCTCGGAATGTTCATGGTCGATAAGGACAAAAGACTCCTAACGACATTAGATAAGAGCGGCTGCTGCTGGCACATTACCGAAGTTTACGATGTAGTTGCCGGTAAGCCGCGGAAGATAGTCGAAGAGGTTGAGGACGCCACGATCCCCGATGAGACAAAGGTGAAGATCACGACCAAAACCCTCGTTGGCGGGAGATGGAAAACGTCGGTGAAATACGTCAAGCGCGAAGAATAGATACCATTTGATGGATGCGGTTGGCCGAAGATCCCGGAATTACCGTCTTGGGCGGTTCCGGGATCTTTTCTTTATCCCCCGATAATCACTGTCGTCTCGCCGGACGTGATCGAATTTGGCGGACCGATCGCCTCAAGTATCGTGTCACCCATCCTTCCTGCCGGAAGATTGTTTATCATCACCGTTGCTGATCCCGTGATATCGACCCCGGGGCCGTGCGGCGGTACCGGAGAGGGAACCGCACAAATGTGTATATCAGCACCGGCAGCCGCACCCGTGATCGCACTGGACATCGAGGCAAGAGCGGCTGATTTGGCAGCCTGTTCGGCCGCCGCTGCTGCCGGAGCTCCGGGGGTTCCTGCGGCTGCCGCGGTTGCCGCAACGGCTGTTTGGATCGCGGTGTCAGCCGCCGCCTTGGCCGATTGCAGGGCTGCGACGGCTGCCAGCGGTATGCCCCGCCATGCCGGAGCAAACCCGATCAGCACATTTGGGCTGCCCGGTCCGGGCGACAGCGTCGGTGGTAAACCGTGTGCCGTTGTGTCTCTCAATGCTCGTGCTGCAGGTCCTGTTGGCATATCGTCCTCAGATGAAATTCAGTTAACTAGCGAAGCATTACGGTCGGCATTGCAGCCTCCAAAACCTCTTCGCTCGATCTTATCCGTCTGTCACCCTCGACAATCGCGTTCAGCCGAAGTAGGGCACGGTCTCGGATCACGAACAAGACCACCGTCGTTCCGGAATTGTCCGAAAGTTTTGGGGCTTGAACGACGTTCGCAAACTTAGCGATGATCTGCTCCCGTTTCTTTGCTTCTTCGGGCGACGGCGACGGCAGCCACCACGAATCCTCGATCGAATTGAGGATCTGAACACCACCTGTGAAATCGCGGGTCACGTCGAAAAATGTTGTCACATAGGCCGCGTAATCACCCGATGAACGCGGGGTAAATCCGGCTTTTACGGCAAGTTCAAAGAAATGTTCGGGTTCGTTGTTCAGAAGCTCGATACCGTCGGCCCCCCAAGCGCCCAGCAAATATACCCTCGGGCGTTCCGGCGGCCTGGTGGAGACGCGATAAACGCCGCCATTTGAGAAAAAGGGTGTCGGTACCTGTTCCACTTGGGTTTCAGGCTTTTGTAGAGCGGCCAGGATCGGATCTCCAAACTTGGCGGCTCGCCGTGTGATTTCTTCTCGAGTCAAACTTGTCATTTTTTTGTCTTCCATTGCCCCTTTCTTCTTCGGAGCCGGATCGATCTGCCCGATCGCGAGGATCGCCGCCGTGATCACCAGGACCGGAACGATCAACGGCCCAAGGTGCATACAGTGTCTGCCGGTTGGCAGTCGCCTCATAACTTTTCCCGGCGAGGGCGCGTCATACGAGGCATCATTTTCATTCCTCATTCCGGCCTCTGCAACATTCGCCTATCACGGGCCGGCCGGTGCCGGCGTGTGACGGTTGTCATAATCCTGACCCCAATAATCAACATACGATTGCGGCGGATTAGTATTGCCTGTATTAACGTTTCCGTTTCGGTAATCCTGCAGGATAGCGGCTTCGCCGGCATCGTTCGCACGGCGGTTTAGCTCCTCATCGGATATTCCGGGTTCGGCAGCCTGCAGGCGAGCTCGTTCGGCGTCGCGAGCGGCAACATAGGTACCGCGAGTGCTGCTGTTATATTGTTCAGATCCTCCCGCAGCGTTCATTTGTTCTTCGGATTCGTACGCCCTGCGTTCCGCGGCGGCGTCCTCGCGAAGCTGTGTGTCGATGTAGTCGGCACGGGTCTGGGCTTGCACATCTGCACTGGTACCGCCTTGCTCAGCCTCTGCGTGGCCCATCTCGTGGACGAAGCCTGGTGCTGCGTCAGCGGCTCTAGCCGGGTCAAGGTTGACCGAGTTCGTCGGATTGCCGCTATAGGCAGTTCCGCCGGGATTATTGGTCACCTGTACATTATTTCGCTCAAATACCTCAAGAGCGTGGCGGCCCTGAGCCGAGGTGTTAAGCCGGTTGCGCATCGCGGTGAACGCAGCATTCTCGCCGGGCCTCGGCGGGTAAACGTGATGCTGTGAACGAAGCTGCCGCCTGTTGCGTCCTCGTCCGCCGCCGGTCCTCGGTCGATCGAGGTTTCCGGGCTCGCCGTTGTCTGACCACTCGGCATCGAGCGGATCGTCGATCGCCGGGTCACCGGTCTCGGTGCCATAGCCGCCCGAGTTGATCTTTACCATCGAGCCGGCGATCGTTACGCCGCTCGCATCGATCACAACACAGCTGCCGCCGACCTTTAGGCTGATCTTTGTGCTGGCTTCGAGTATTATCTCCTGGGCGTTAAGTTCAGCTTTGGTCTTCACCAGAGTCGCAAGATTGCCCTGATAATCTTCTACGACATCAGCCTTGACCGCCTCGTTCAATTTGTCATCGATACCGATGTAATGGGCGCTTTTAACGTGAAGGTCATAGTTGCCGCCGACCGAGATCGCCAGATTGCCGCCGGGCTGATTGTCCGAGCGCATACCGATGACCTCTTGCCGATTGCCGCCACACGTCTCATACATCGAGCCGCGCACTCGCAGATCATAACGTTTCTGCGAATGGACGAATACCTGTTCCTTTCCGGCTTTGTCCTCGAAACGCAACTCGTTGAACCCCTTGCCGTCATCAGGCGAAGTTCGGGTCTTTATATATGTCAGCGTCTTGAATTTGGGCAGTTCATAATGCGGCATCGTTTCCGGATTATAGACCGATCCGGTTATGATCGGCTGATCCGGGTCGCCTTCCATAAAATCGACGATCACCTCCTGCCCGATCCGCGGAATGAACATCGTGCCCCACTTATTTCCGGCGATATTCGTCGCGACCCGCAGCCAGCATGACGAACTTGAATCGTTCTGGCCCTGTCGGTCCCAGTGGAACTGAACCTTAACGCGGCCGAATTTGTCGGTAAAGATCTCTTCGCCGGCCGGTCCGACCACAACCGCGGTCTGGCTGCCGTTGACGATCGGTTTCGCGGTCTTTCGCAGAGGTCGAAACGGGGCCTGGCCATTCCCTTGCGGAATGCAGGCAAAATCAATGGTATACGCGTTTGAGATCGCGTCATCCGAGATATAAGCCGGCGATTGGACCGCCTCGGTGCGAACGCTGACCAGGATGTGGTTGCGATTGTTCTCAGACACCGGGTGGGTCGTCAGCCTAAAGCGATATCCGGCTGTCATGGAACAGCAATCGGAAGTGCCGTAGCTAGTCTTGTAGGCGACATCGAGTTCCTGTTGGCGGATATCGACGGTTCGCTGACGGTCGTTGAATATCTTGTTCAGTTCGCCTGATTGCTCGCCGCCGCCCGACGAAATGCCGTCAAACCTCTTTGCGTACTCACCCGGAAAATCATAGTGCTCCAACTGTTGGTTACCGCCGATGTTGAACCGGCTCACCTGCTGAGCTTCGAGATGATTGGTCGGCAGCTGAAAGTTGTGATCAAAGAGCGTGTACTTTCCGGTGCGGATCTGATTGGTCACCTGCCAGGTATGGACCATCCCGTGCCATTCCGTTAATTCAGAACTGTCGATCGCGAACGGTATCTCCGAACGTTCAGGACATTCGCGGTGGGACGCATCGGTGTTGGCAACGATCATCCTGTGTGAACTTGCGGTGTGGTCAAAATAGTAGAAGATACCTTCTTCTTCCATTAACCGCGAGGCAAAGTCCCAGTCGGACTCGCGATACTGCACACAATAGTTGCGCGGTTGGAAATCGCCCTGTATCTCAAAATCTACTTCAAACCCCTCAAATACCTGCTGCAGGACATCCGGAACCGACAGATTTTGAAATATGCGGCTCTGCGAGACCTGTGTGAGCAGCCAAACCTTCGGCACCAACTCAGCCTGGTATTTCGAAAAGCGGGTATTTCTATTTCCCTGTGTGAAATTGACGCAGATCCCACTGAAAAAGCGCTTCGTACCGTCGCTCTGCTCAACGGTGACGGTCATCGGCTGTCCGAGGACCTGCTGCGGATCGACGAGCGTCGCCTCGCGCCCTTCCTCGGGTTCTTCATGCAGAAGTTCGAGGTCGAAATGAAACAGTGACGACAATGCTTCACGGCTCCGAATACGCTTTATCAGCAGAAAATCGTCGGCGAGCGGCGTCGTTATGTTTAATAGTCTTCCTTGTTGTGTCGTCGGCATATATTCTTCGAGGCCCTTGTCGGGTGATCGCTCATATCAAAAAGACGAAACGTTACAGTGATTTTTGCGTAGTTTATGGCCGAGGCTCGAGGCGCGGATCCCGAACCGCTCCCGACGAGTCATACCAAACGCTTGGGTTTGCAAACTCGGCGATGATGTTGCCGTCACGACCGTATACGACTACCGGGCCCTCCCACTCACCGTATTCGATCGCGGACTCCTCACAATCCAAAAAGCGGCACCGCTCCATTCGCGAATAAGTCTGAGTTTCTCTCGCCGCCGTTACCTCGGCATGCGCTTCCAGTGCAATATGCCTGCACAATTCGTCACCGTCGCCATGACGGGTCATCGACGATTCGGCAGCGTGGCAGGCAAATATGACGATCCGGTCGACCTTGTCACGCAAGCGGGCAAAGTGATGCACGGTCGTAAACGCAATGAGTTCGCGGCAGAAAAGCAACGCGGTCGTATCTTCGGCGACAACCCTGACGCCGTGACACATAAGATAGAGTACGCCGATGCCGCCTCTTTCATCGGCGATTCGCACAACGCGATCGAAGAAATCGCCGATATGCGTATTTTCATCGACCTCAAAGGTTATCGTGGACACCGTTGTGATCGGCGTCCTGCCTTCAAGTCTCGTGTCATGAACCACTACATTTACGGGCATATCATCTATTCAAACTGATATGTAAACTTCTCGTCGCTGCCGACCGATACATGGACCTTGTTGATGCCATGGCCGCTGGCCATTCTGGCCAGGACCTCGCCTGACATTTCCGGCAGCAATGTACCCGTCAGGATGTTGTAAACGTTGCGTGCACCGCTGTCCACATCGGTACACCGTTTCGCTACCGTATCTATGACGGCATCGTCATAGGAAAATTGCGCATTGTGATTGTCCTTTATCCTCTTGGCGATCTTGCCGAGCTGGAGTTTGATGATCAGCCGCATTATCTCGTCCGAGATCGGATAGAACGGGACAGTGACCATTCTGCCAAGCAGGGCCGGCTTGAACGCCTTGTTAAGTTCGGGTTTGATCGCATTGACCAAACCGTCCGGCGACGGCGTCGTATCCGCATCGGCACATAACTTCATAATGGTGTCGGTTCCGACATTTGAGGTCAGTATAATTATGCAGTTCTTGAAATCGATCTCTCGGCCCTCACCGTCTTCGAGCACACCTTTATCAAATACCTGAAAGAACAACTCCATCACGTCCGGATGAGCCTTTTCGACCTCGTCAAGCAGCACCACTGAGTATGGTTTGCGCCGAACTGCCTCGGTCAGAACACCGCCTTCACCGTAACCGACGTATCCTGGAGGCGACCCCTTGAGGCTCGAAACGGTATGAGCCTCCTGATACTCGCTCATGTTGATCGAGATCAGATTTCGTTCGCCCCCGTATAGCGAATCGGCCAGAGCGAGCGCCGTTTCGGTCTTGCCGACGCCTGAGGTGCCGACGAGCATAAACACGCCGATCGGACGTTTGGGGTCGGTCAACCCTGCACGCGATGTCCTGATCCGTTGAGCGATAGCTTCGAGCGCGTGGTTTTGTCCCAGAACCCTTTCCTGCAGCGTTGCCGCCAAATTCAGTACCGCGTTTATTTCGTCGGCGACCATCTTGCCGATCGGGATACCGGTCCAGCCCGATATGACCTCGGCGACCGTCTGCCCATTGACGACAGGCTGCATCAGCGGGTTCTCACCCTGGACCACTTTTAGCTCGTCGTTGGCGGCCTTCAGTTCGGTCTTGAGCAGTTCAACATCGATGGCCGGTTCGGCCGCCGCCGGAACCTCGGAAGTTTCAACCGATGTTTCTGCCGGAGCGTCGCCCTCGACCGCGGCCGTTATCGGCGGAGCGGCATCGAGGCGGGACGTTTCCAGCTTTACCCGAATATTCCGGATCTTCTCGACGAGTTCCTTTTCCTTGTTCCATTGAGCGGTCAGCCGCTCCAGTTCGGCGTTTGCCGTGTCAAGGGCGGTCTTTAATTCCGCAAGCCTTGCGTCGTGGTTCGCACCGGTCACCTGCTCACGCAAAAGGGCCTCGGACTCGGACGAAAGGTTCTGGATCAAACGCGTTTCATCTTCGATCGCCGCAGGCGTCGCTCCCTGACCGATCGCGACCTTAGCGCATGCGGTGTCGAGGACCGAGACGCTCTTGTCAGGCAATTGACGGCCGGTGATGTATCGGGACGAGAGTTTGACGCACTCGACTATCGCTTCGTCGAGGATCCGGACGTTATGATGAGACTCCATCCGGCCGGTGAGCCCCCGCATCATCGCAACGGCCTTCTCCTCATCGGGTTCTTCCACCTTGACAACCTGAAAGCGCCGGGCAAGAGCGGCATCTTTTTCAAAATACTTCTTGTATTCGGCCCACGTCGTTGCTGCGATCGTCCGCAGTTCACCGCGGGCAAGAGCCGGCTTAAGCAGATTTGCGGCGTCATTCTGTCCGGCCTGCCCGCCGGCACCGATCATCGTGTGTGCCTCGTCGATAAACATAATTATCGGCTGCGGCGACGCCTTGACTTCGTCGATGACGTTCTTCAATCGCTGTTCAAATTCACCCTTTACGCCGGCACCTGCCTGCAGCAGCCCAAGGTCGAGCGAGCGAACCGAGACATTCTTTAGAGGATCGGGCACATCACCGGCCGCGATCCGTGCGGCGAAACCCTCGACGACGGCGGTCTTGCCAACGCCGGCCTCGCCCGTCAGGATCGGATTATTCTGGCGTCGTCGGGTCAGGATATCGACGATCTGACGTATCTCACCCTCACGCCCGAGGATTGGGTCGATCTTGCCGGCGGCGGCTTTCGCCGTCAGGTCCTCAGTATATTGATCGAGGGCCTTGGTCTTGCCGGGAACACCGCTCGCGACGGGTGATCCGTCAGATAAACCGGCCGTTTCACCGAGAAGCACCGCATCCCGTTCTTCGTTCGAGTCGGCGGTGATCTCCGGCAGCTTGGTTTGCAGCGACTCAGCGGAAATGTGGTTGAATTCACGTGAGATCTCGCGGGCAATTCGCGCATAGCTCTCGTTTGCCACCAACGCCAGCACCAGGTGGCCGCTTCGGACGCGGGCCGCGCCATAGTCGACCGAGGCAAGGAGCCATGCGTCCTGGATCCAACGCGGCAGACGGTCGCTGAGTCCGGGAGTGCGCGTATTTCCGGTCTTAAGCCGGCCGAGAGCGTCGGTCACGTCCTTGGCGAGACGGTCTACGCTGACCTCGTAATGATTGCAGATCCGATGAAGGTCGGTGTTGTCCTGTTCGAGCAGTTTAGCCAGGATATGCTCGATCTCGACATCATAATTCGTACGAGTGAGGCACAGTCCGGCCGCACCTTCGAGAGCTTCACGGCAGGTGTCGTTCAATCTTCCGATCAGTGATTTTAAGTTAACGTTCATTACAAGTCATCTCCTAATTTTCTGAGGGTGCTCCGTCGGTCTGCAGTACCAACTGATCATCGTCTGCCGCGAACGGCTTGGTCTTTAGCCACGTGGTCCAGCCCAGCATCGGCCGCCGCACGGCCTTGGTAGTAAGTACCGATCCCGGCACTTGCCTGGCAGCCAAAACAAGCTGAACATCAAAATCGAACTCAAATCCGATCATGAACCGGATCATCGAACACAGCTCACGATACGCCGAACCGTTTGGCAAAAATGCCTGATATTGCTTAAAGCTCAGCGGGCCTACGCGAATTCGGATCTTTGACTGCTGGTCCCAGACCCGCGTTCCGGCGATCGCGCTTTTGCCGAGTTCCGAGTTGCTCCGGCCGAGTTTGGTGGTGTCCTCATCGGCCAACCGGAGCCATTGCCCGAAATACTGCTCTACCTTGGCCGGCACTCCGAAATGATCGCTGATCATATTCTCGACCGCGTTCACCGAATGCGGCTTTTGCCCGATCAGCCCGACGTAGGGAAGCATCGATTCGTCGTCGATGTCCATTCGCCCGCGGAGCCCGTCCGTGCCCAGGCCCGCAAGGTCAAAAACGTACGACGTAAACTCGCGGTCGCCGCGTTCATATGCGACCGGAAACCGATATTTGGCCCACGCTCGGTAAAACATCGACACGGAGCGATGAGTGAAAATATCCAGAAATGACCAGAGGGTCGTATCGCGATGGCGGATGCGGTCGAGTACGAGTTCCGTGTAGTGTGTCGGCAATACGCCGCTGACGCCCGCCATACCCATAAAGTTAACAAGCATCTCCACCCGGTTCCCGTTTGACTCGGCGTCGGTGGTCTCGTGGATCTCCTGTATCTCGCTTGCCGGAAAATCAAGGCCGATGCGCGAACGAAAACGAACTACCTCTTCATTGGGCAGTGCGTCCTTGCCAACGGTCTTTCGGTCCGAGTAGATCTTTTCAAGCAAGCGGACAGCCTGAAAGAACTCGAACGCGAAAGGCTCGTCGAACAACTCTTGATTTAGCGGTTTTTTTGGCACCTCTTTATGACAATTCCTGTTCACCCGCCCGCGGGGCAAATCGCCGAACGATCTCCTCTCGCTGTTCGGTCCTGATCACAAGTTGATTAAATGAATTTATCGACGAATACAGGCCCAGAAAACGCTCCAAAACGCTTGCGAATAGGAACAGTCCGCTGCCGACAAACTGCTCCTCGTCAAACGTCAGGGTCGTCTCGAGCCCGCGGACAAATCCGGCCCCGATCCGGCCGCCGATCTGTCGGACTACTTTGCGTGATTCGATCCGGGTGATGCCCAGGATCTGCTTTCTGATCACCGACGAGTCGTCAAAATTGTACAATTGCAACAGTTCCTGTAAGGCCTCCGGCGTTCCGTTCTCGCTGTTAACTATCGACAGATAGTTCAGATTAAGATGTGAGATGAGCCGCCATTGGGCCGATCGCCGCTGCGGCGGCCGGATCGTCTCGGTCGGTTTGGTCAGACACCTCACCCGCGACAGAAGTGCCGTGCCCTCGACCTCAAAATCGCCCTCTTTACCGCCAAAAGGCAGCTTTGCCGGCAGATCTCGGTTAGTACAAGTCGTTTTGACGTTCAGGACCTCGACGGCCGGGATCAGAGGGTCGAAATTTAGGTCGACGAGCGACAAAAAGACTTCGGTCCCGGCGTCGTCCGTCCTTTGCGATGGCCTTCTGACGGCGTACCAAAAGGACTTTTCCATCTGCTCGCCATAGGCATGACGCATCGAGTAAAACGGCGAAAATTCGCGCGTCTGGTTCGAGCGGGGGTCGGTGGTGATCACTTCGTTCACCGAGTATATTTCGGTGGTGGATTGGCGATGGACATCCGGGATGATCTGGTATTCGTATTTTTGCTGAGACAAATATATCGGGTCCGAGAGCTTCGAAAACAGATTGATTATCGGTGAGCAGCCCATTCGGAAAGTCTCGTTCGAGATCGGGGCGACCGGCGGCGTAATGTCCCGCAGATGGATCAGGATGTCAAAATGGCTGCCAAACTTCCTCGCGATCGCCTGATCGACGCCGAGCAGGTCGAAAAACAGGAATTTATACGGAAACGCAAAATACTCCGTCAGCAGCCGATATCCGGCAAATGAGCGTTTTGTGAAGGGAAGCATCGCCTCATCTTCATTAAACCCGACAGGCTTTATCGCGTCGCTCGCCGCGAGGACGACCGGATCCGGCTTTTTCAGCTGGATGTTGGTCATCGTCTTTAACGTACGGTCGCCGATCGGAGCGTCTTTTGGCCTAAACTCCACCGCGGATGCATGATTCATCAGCATCTCGTAGAGCGGAAAGACTAGTTGCGGTTCGCCATCGAGATAGAAACGTATCTTGTCGGGCGGCTGCGAAGTCACGCCGTCTTTAAGCTCGCTCAGATTTGCGTTGCCGAAACAACGCATGCTGAGGCGGATCGTCGCTTCGCTCATTTTGCCGCGGGCGTCCTTCGGTGCCGGCGATTCGAGTGCCGCGGATTCGATCTCGATCGGCATCAGGCTGGTGTCATAGGCCGTTCTGAATCGGCACGGCGTTCCGTCGACCGGCCGCGAATTAAGCCTCGTGCCGCGCTCGATATTCTGGACCGCTGTCAGTTTGTCGTTCAGCGAACCGTAAGAGAACTGGACGACCGCCATTGACGGGATCGGCGAAAGGTAATGCGGATAGAGTATGTTGAGAAATGCCTCGGTTATCTCAGGCAGTTCGTCATCAAGCTTGTGGCTGATACGAGCCGTCAAGTAGGCAAAAGCCTCGATCATCCGCTCAACATGCGGATCCTCGACCTTGTCCTCATCGAGCTGCAGACGAGCCGCGATCTTGGGATATTTGCGGGCAAACTCCGCACCCATACGGCGCAGAAATACCAGTTCACGCTCGTAATATCCTAGGAGTTCATCGCGCATAAAATAACAGTTCCGCCGCGGCAGCCCCCAGCCTATGCCATTGTGAATTCGCCGCTTCCGAGTTCCAGCATTGTGTCAAAAACGATCGGTTCCGGCGTTGGTTCGATATCCAGATTGGCCTCGATCCTGAACCGCAGATGCCGGTCCGTGTGTTCGACCGGGTCCATCGTCACCTTGAGATTCACGAATCGCGGCTCAAAGGTCCTGATCGCATTTTCAAGCGATTTGGTGAGCCTTACCTGTTCGTGGCTGTTTTTTGCGTTCATGCCCATTATGTCGGGCAGGCCGTAGAATGCCAGCGAACGCTTTGCCTCTTCAAGCTGCACGCCGCTCTCGTCAACGTGGCAGCGTGTATTGAGCAGCCATTCGAGGTCGCGTCGCACCGATGCCTTGAGCTCCTGCAGGCCGGCCGACCGCGATTTTGCGGCCTCGCGGCTCTCAAGCGGTTCGAGGTCGATAAGGCGATCCAGGACCGACGGCGTGACACGTATCTCGGAATTAGGACGGGACATAAATGCCGAATAACGGACAAAAAACTAATTTGCAGGGCTGCACCGATTCGCGATACAGCCCTGCCGATCTGCCTGCCGACCGAAGCCGGGCTGAGGTGTAAGGTTAGACCTTCTTGTTGGCCTTGACGTCGTAGCCGGCCTTGATGGCTCCGCCGAGCGAACCGTCCGGCTTCTGCTCTTTGTATTCGATCTCGATCTTCGCAAAATTGAGCGAGATCTGGTCGGTCGAGGTGTCGCCGCCGTGGGCCGCACCGCCGGTCTGGTATGACGAAACCAAAACGTCCGACATAGTGACCTTGAGATATTCCTGCTGTTCCGTACCCGCCTTGCGGCAGATCAAAACCGCCTTCTTGATATGTTCGCCGGTCGCACATGCGAGCATCAGTTTCGGTGACGCCTTGCTCGAATTCATCACGAAATGAAAATCCTGCATCGAGACCTTGCCTGCACCGCCGCCGCCGCCCATTGAGAACGAACCGGAATTGGTTGCACCGAATGACCATGACTGGAGGTCGATCTCGCCTTTGTGTTTGTGATCGTGACTCTCACCGTCAACGCCGTCTAGTTTCAAAAAATAATCTACTGCCATTTTATTTTGCTCCTTTTATTTGATGGAAAAGCGTTTCTGCTATCTCCGAACTACCCACATCATAGTGACGATGCTGATAGTTTTTTTTGCGAAGTAAGCGAAAAAAATAAACTAGCCGGGCGACGGGCACGGAATTTACTTTCGAAACTCCGTGCCTGCCGGCGTCGGCGAATGCTAGCCGTTAGCGGGCTGCGGCAAATCCGCGACCAAACGCAGCGAAACTGAAAGTTCGTCGAGTTGGAAGTGCGGTCTCAGGAAAGCCACGGCGCGGTAGCAGCCCGGTTTTCCCGGGATCTCGGCCACCTCGACCTTGGCCTCGCGAAGCGGATACTGCGACTTGGTTGCCGGCGACGCGTTATCGTCCTCGGTGACGTAGTTCATGATCCACTTGTTAAGGAACATCTCGCATTCGGTACGCGACATAAAGCTGCCGATCTTGTCCCTCATCATTGCCTTCAGGTAATGAGCGAAACGCGATACCGCAAAGATGTACTGCAGCTGAGTCGAGAGCCGTGCATTGGCGTTGGCGGCGTCCGAGTCATACTTCTTGGCCTTGTTTGCGGACTGAGCCCCAAAGAATGCGGCATAGTCCGTCCCCTTGCAGTGGACGAGGGGAATAAAGCCGTTGTCAGCAAACTCCTTCTCACGGCGATCTGTTACCGCGACCTCGGTCGGGCACTTCATCGCGATCTCGCCTTCGTCCGTTTCAAAGGTATGTGTCGGCAGTCCCTGTACAAGTCCGCCGCCTTCGACGCCGCGGATCGCGACGCACCAACCGTACATCGAAAATGCCTCGGTCAATCGCGTTCCCAGAGCATAGGCGGCGTTGCCCCACAAATATTTCTTGTGGTCCTTGCCGTCGACGTCCTCTTCAAATCTGAAAGTTTCGGTCGGCTTTGTCGCGGCACCGTAAGGCTCGCGCATTAGCACGTGCGGCAGCGTCAGCCCGACATAACGCGAATCTTCCGACTCGCGGAAGCTGCGCCACTTCATATACTCTGTCCGGTCAAATATCTTTGCGACATCGCGGACCTCGGACATTTCGCTGAAGGTGTCCCAGCCAAACATTCCGGCCGAGGCGGCACTGAGGAACGGGGCGTGGGCCGCCGCGGCGACCTGCGAGATGCTTTCGAGCAAAGCCATATCCTGCGGATGATTGCCGAATTCGAAATCGCCGATCAACGCGCCGAACGGAGCTCCGCCAAAGGTGCCGTATTCCTCTTCGTAAACCTTCTTGAAGAGCGATGACTGGTCAAACTCAAGTGCACGCTCAAAGTCCTTAAGGAGGTCGCCCTTGGTCACGCTCATGACCTTGATCTTGAGCTGGGTGCCGGTCAGTGAATTCTTGATCAAATGATGAAGTCCGCGCCACGACGCCTCGAGTTTCTGAAAGTCCTCGTGATGCATGATCGCGTTCATTTGGGCCGAGACGAGCCGGTCGATCTCGGCGATGCGCGAGTTGATGGCTACGTCCATGTTCTTGGACATCGTGAGTTCGCCGCTCATCACCTGATTGACGAATTCGCCGATCATATCCTTGGCGCGCTCTTTTTGGTATTCGTCACGGGCCATTCTGCCCTCGCTCAAAATCTTGTCGAGCAGTCCGCCGGACTCTTCGGTCACAACGGTTTGGGCGGCAGCATCTTGTTCTTTAGTTTTTGCCATTTTCGTTTAGTCCTCCTTCGAACCAAGCTGGTCGCTCAATTCCTTTTGCTTATCGACATTTGCAATGATGTCCTCAAGCATCGTTTCGAGTTTTTCATTGCCGTCCATCTTCGACCGCAGGTCGGCGAGCTTTTGCCGAGCCTCGACAAGTTTCCTCAGCGGTTCGACCTGCTGGACGATGCGGTCGGGCTCGAAATCCTCGATGCTGCTGAATTTCAACTCGATACCCATCTTGCTGCCGTCATCCTGGACCTTGTTGTCCACCGTATAGGCAAGCCTCGGAGCCATTCCCGCAAGAACCTGATTGAAATTGTCCGGATCGATCTCGACGAATTTACGATTCTTGAACGCCGGCAGCGGTTCTTCGGGCTTGCCGACAAAATCGCCCATAACGCCGAGCACGAACGGAAGTTCCTTGAGTTCGATCGCTCCACCAACCTCAACATCGTACGTGATCTGAACACGTGGCGGGCGAACCCGGTCGATCTTATGCTGCAAACTCTCTTTTTTAGGCATGTTCTATTTTCTCCTTAGGCTTTAACCATTTATCTAAGACCAATAATTGCAAAATCTCTTCGGGCATCGGGCACGACTCAAAAGGGTGTTCCCGCTTCGGCCCGCGGCGTTACCACTCATCACTCGAGCTGGAGCCCTGATCCGAGGTTTCTTCCGCCGGTGCCGAGTAATAGTCGCCGCCGCCGGAGGAACTGCCGATCCCGAGCATTTCGTTCACCTGCTCGAGCGTGGCCGTGTCTTTGATCACTTCCTGCAGCCAGCTGTCGAGCGGCATATTGCCCCACTTGACGGCCCGGTTTACAAGGTACGCGACCGGACTGTGCGGTTCCGTTCGCTGAAAGAAAGCAGCGATCTCGGATAACCGCTTGAGGGCGTCGGCCCGCGACTTGACCACGCCCGACATCGATGATGAACCGCCGGTCTCCGATACCTCCGCACCGTCATCTTCGGTCGACGTCCACTCATCGCTCGCGTCGTTTTCATCAGGTTCTTCAAGGCGCTTTCGTTCGAGGATCTTTTTGACCTGTCCGTGAACATCATCAAGCGCTCGTTTGAGCGCCCCGAGGCCCGGCATTTGGTTGCGGTCGTATTTTTCCTCGATCACGCGATTCAGCTCGGCAAATGCCTCCCAGCACTCCTCGATCGTATGATTGATCGACTCCGCCTGGGCCCGCCGTGTCTTGCCGACGGCTATCTTCCAGAGGTCGCCGGTTACGCGGCCGTCAGCTTCGGCCTGAGCCTTTTGGTTATTGAATTCCTGTTGTTTTTCAGGGTCGAGCGAGTCAAAGTTGGCCGGCGTTTCGAGCGACCGTGCCGTTAACCAATCATTGTATGAATAACCGGGACCGCCAGTGATCGGACAAGTCTTTATGGCATTTGCTCCCTGAACGTCGAGCCACGAGATCGCGTTTGCCCGTCCCTCCAAATCGCCTTCGTCGATGACCGGATGGAGCGTGTCCCAATATTGATCCTGCAGCCCGCTGACGAGCTTGAGGCTGTCGCGGAGGCCGGCAAATCCGTAATTTTTTATAAGTGACTCGGAAAGCCAGGCGGCGACCTGCAGGTCCTTGGCCTTTGAGGTAAGAGCGGGTACGGCCAGTTCCACGACCTTTCGGTAATCAGCGACCTTGAGTTCGGTCTGCCACTCGCCCTGGCTCAGGTTGTCATCCGAGCGGCGTGCTTCGACGATCTCATCGTAGAGGCCCGAATATCGCAGGCTTTCGCCCGACGGCGACTCTTCCGACACCGGTTGAAGCAGTGCATCGAGGTCGATCACTTGCGGAACCGACAATTCCTCATTCATTCGAATAACTCCTTGCTACTAATAGACAAAGACGTTCGGATCTCAAGAATTTGCTGAAATACGCTTCATTCTATCCGAAAAATAGATATAAATCACTATTTTTCTTGATCAACTACCTACTCGTGCTCGAACACGATGGTTTCGAGGTCGAGTATCGACCTGTCGCGGCCGTCCATCCAATACAATTTTAGCCCTTCGCCGGCGAAAAGCTCCGATCCCAGGTCACGCCAATCTGTCATTCGGCCGAGTCGAACCATGTCATTACCGCTATGGTATGAGCCCGAATATAGCGACGGGAAGAACATCTCGCCGTTGGTGCCGTCGACAAGTTCGACCTTGGCCTGTATCCAGAACAGGTCACGCAGCGACGCCGGCTTAAAGAACTCGATACTCTGTACCTGTTCGATCGGCAGCCAGACGTAGGAATCCTTGAAGATCACCTCAAAGATGCACATCGTCGAGTCGTTATAATCGCGAAAGTCGCTGACCTCGCCGCCGTTTACGGCCGCCTTGAAGGCCGGACGCTCCTCTTCGATCCGGTCGAGCATCTCGCGGGCCTCGGCAACATTGCCCTCACGGATGCGGTTGTTGGCCTGGATCAGGTCCTCGACATAGGTCGGCGGCGGTGCGATGATGCCGGGTTTGAGCCCGTCTGTAAAATAGCGTTCGCGATCGCGTTCTGCCTTGAAATTATTACGGTATATCAGCGACCCGATCATCGCGTTGGCATCCTGATGGCCGATGACGTCGAGTTGTTTTTCAGCCCGATCCCAATCGCCCGAAAAGCACGAAAGTTCGAACAGGAATATTCTAGCCGGAATGTCGGTGGGATTATCACGAACGTGATCCAGCACCAACGCGATCGAACCCGTCAGATCGCCCGACTCCAGCAATTGTTTTGCATTTTGCATAATATCCTCCAATTCGACGGTTACTTGAGCATATTTTGCGGAGCTCTGACCCGCCTGAATATACTCTTGTCAAAAAGGTCTCCGCCGCTCGGTTTGATCGTAGCCGAGACCGACTTGCCGCCGACCGAATAGCTGAGATTGTATTCACCGCCTGCCTGTTTTTGCGGCTTACCGGCATCAACAAACCGGAATAGTCCCCATGTACCGGGGAATTTGAGCGATGACGAGTCTGACGAAGTGGGCGGCGGCACCGACGAGTTTGTGCCGGCAGGCGGCCCCGTCGTTGCCGCACCGGACGCACCTGAACTGACGATCACGCCCGTCTCTGCCGATTGTGCGGCCGGGAACGTGCCGTTGATCGAGGCGGTTCCCTCAGATGTGACCTTTTGCCCGTCGATGGTTACCTCGACCAGCGAATCCTTGCCGACCTTAAGTGCAAACGCATACTCGAACTTCGGCGTGTTGCCCGACCCGTACAAGGCCTTTCTCAGGGCGAAGGCGTTGTTCAGATAGGCAACGAACTCGTCGCTGAACTTTATCTCGGCCGTTTCTTTCAGTTTCAGTTGGCCGTTGGATTCCTCAAAGTACTTCTTCAGCCTTTCGTCGTAGAATTTCGAAAGCTTGCCGTCCGTCGGATTGAGAAATGCCGTAAGTTTGGTCAGGTCAGATTCGGTTTGGCCGTCCTCGAACGGAAATCCCTTTTCGATCTCCTTGGCCGCGGGCATGATCTGTTCGTTCCACGCCTTTTTGAGCTGTTCCTGAGCACCCTGGCCGAGCAGGCTCTTTAGGTTCCCGAGCGGCTGTTGAAGGACGGTAGCCAATTCCTGCGTCGAGGATGTCGTAAAGCTCTGGATCATACCGGTGATCGCACGCTCATTCGAGACCAGTTTCAGGCCGTCGTCCTTTTCGTTAGCGAGGTCGTCCGAGACCTGTTTGAGCTTTTCGGCCGAAATACCGTTAAGGTTCTTATAGACGTTTTGCAACGCCGCCGCGTAGTTGTCGATCGGTGCCCGGTCCTTCTGGCCCTTCTTTCCGACAAATTCAAAAAGCGGCTGAAATTCCTTTTCGGGCGGCGTGCCACCGGCGTTAGCGTTCTCCTGCGAGACAAAAAAGCTCTTGATCCAGTCCCACCAGCCGACAACTTCGGGCGGCGCCGAGAGGTTGGTATTTCGAGATATTTCGATCATCAACACCTTCATCGGCGAGTTTTCGAGCGAAAACACCTGAAGAGCTGCCGCCGCGTCTTCTTTTGTCTTATATGGTTTGACCGTGATCCCTTTAGCAAATGCACGCCATTCATCGGCATAGTCACGGTAATAGCGGTCTTCGAGCTTTTTGGAATCGGTCGTTTGGGCGATCTTTGACTTGCCCACCTCGCCCATCACCCAATCGTCTTCGCTGAGCTTTTCGTCAGCCTCGGCGATCGCTTTCTTCATCAACTCATTGCCGGAACGAGTAAATATGCTGCGGACTTGAAATGCCCCATCCAAAAAGCGGGCGTCAGCACCGTTGCGGGCGAGAATTGCATCGACGGTCGTCGGGCCGACCTTTTCATCGACGGTCCTGGATATCTCGGTGACCTTTCGCTTGTAGTATCTGAAGACGGCGGGAAACGCCTGGAGTTTTGCCCGCGTGTCCGCGACCAGTTTGTCATCGACCGGTATCCGCGGAAATCCGTAATCCTCGTCATCGCGGTCCACCTGTTTTGCCCAAAACTCGAGCTGCAACGCGGCTTTCGGCTTGAGTTCGGCCGGGATCTTGCCCTCGGTCGTCCAATAATCTTTGAGTGCACTTGCGATATGGGCCGAATCGGCTTTGTCCTTGTACGGCCCGGCGAGCATCAGATAAGCCTTGAGCAGATCGTAGTTCTTGCCGAGCAGGGCCTCTTCGGCGTCGGTCAACTGTGACGGGTTCGCGACCGGATTCGACGCGGCAAACTTCTTCAGGTCGGCCTGGACCTTGGCGATCGTCGCGGTCTTGTACCGGTGTTCGATCACGTCCATATAGACCTTTAGCAGGTGCTGTTTGTAAACCTTGTTGCCCGAATACAGCCCGAAACGCATATACCACGGGGCGCCGTTCCGCTCGTAATCATCCAGCTTGACGATCAGTTCGCGGAGTCCCTCGGTCGCCTCGATCTCGTTTCGCGTCGCCTTTTCGTCGGCCTTTGCCGGGTCTTTATATGCCTGGGTCTGGGTGATCGCGATCAATGCCTCGCCTCGCGCCCGCGCGTCCTCAAGCATCTTTTTGTTGTTGTATAGCGAAACACCCGACAACGCCAGCAGCAGAATGGTCAGGGCCGCACCGAGAAAGATCGACGCCCAACCGAGCAGCGGGGCTCCCTGCCTCTGAGCCTGAAATGCCCGGACGACATCCTTGTCCCGCAGAAGTACGTCCCGGAAAAAGCGATGTGTGAAGTATGTGTCGGCGACGGTCTGCGGAGCGTTCGGGCTCGATTTTGCGGCCGGCGACGCACTGAAATAGAATCCGCGGAACAGCGGATTGTCGCTGAACGGATTGGGACGGTAAAGCGTCCCGATAAACGCACCGATCTTGCGCCGTGCCGAACCAAAATGCAGCGGGAAATTAAAAATTCGAAGCTGCCGGACCGGCGGGAACGGAGCCGAAAGCCTGAGCAGCCGGCGTTTCATTGCCGAGTTATGCAGCAGTTCAAATTCGCCGTCAAACATCGACTGGCCGTTTTCGCCCTTATCGAGCGGTATCGTCGAGCCCCAGACAAGCGACCGGCCGTCGTTCTTTGAGATCGAAAATGAATCCCGAAATCCCTCGATGCCGTCGGCGTGTGTAAATACCGTATAAACCGGAAACCGGACCTTGAGCCGCTGGATCGCGTCATCTATACGAGCCCTGAGGACCTTTGCCAGTTCCTCCGACCCGCGGTCGTCGCCCTTTATGATCTGTTCGACATCGACCGCTATCAAAAAACCGTCGATCGGTCGATTCGGTCGATTCTTGCGGATAAGCTCCAGCAGGGAACTCCACTCGTCGCTGTCGGCACCCTCGGTCTGATATCGGCCCGATGTGTCGATAAAGACCGCCTCGCTGGTGACACGCCAACTGACCGACGTCGTCGCACGAACAAATTTCTGCTCCGACTGCCGTTGGCTCGGCAATGTCTGAAAATCAAGGTCTGAGCCGACGATGAGCGAGGTTTTGCCGCTTCGCGGCGGGCCGGCGACTATGTACCACGGCAGTGAGTAAAGAGCGTCCTTGCCGCCTTCGCCCAGGCTCGAGGACCGCAGGAACTGGACCGTTTCGCTGATGCCCTGTTCAAGTTCGGGGTATTTGCCGGTCGGGGCCGCGACGGTCTTAGCCGTTGTTTCCGTTGCGGCCGGGTCAGCGGCGGCCGTTGCCGCGGCGGCTTCGGCGGCTTCGCGCTTTTTGCGGCGCCTGGCTCCAAAGAACGCGATAAGCAGCGCAAACGGCAGGGTCAGCAAAACGAGGGCGATGATGACGATCTTTTCGGTATTACCGACGCTGCTCGGCGGCAGCATATACACGATCACGCCGACAATGCCGTAGAACGACATCATCCCGCCGATGCCGAATGCGTATGATAATTGGCTTGTGTGCCAAGAGCTCATATTCTCGTTTAACTATCGCTGAAGCTTATCGACGGCCTCTTTCAGATACATCGACGACATCAAAAACATTATCAAGTAGGTGATCATCGCCAGGCCGAGCCCGCCAAATGCACCGATCTTCGCCCAAGTCGGCAGTCCGCGGTCCTTCGGGACCTCGGGTTGGTCGTTCGCCAGCCAGTGCGGCGACAGTTCGACCGGTTTGATCTTTCCGGCCTTGACCAGGGCGTTGGCGGTCGACTGCATTATCGCCAGCAACTTTTCCTGCTCATAAACGCCGTAACGTCCCTTAAAACCCAGCAGCATGCAGTAGTAATATATCTCGACAGCATCCTGCGTGACATCGATCTGGCGGAGCATCGATTCGAGCTTGTCAAAAAATTTGTTGCCGGCCAGTTGCTCGCCAAAATACTCAAGCTGCAGCGGATTACGTTCCCACTCCGACCGTAAAGGGAAGTTGTTCGTCAGGATCGTCTCATCCACGAATGACGCCAACGCGAACTTTGAGACGGAAACTATCTTATGATTGAACTTGTATCGCTCGGCGCGCTTTTCAAAGTCATCCAGCAGTCCCGCGATCTTGGGCCGAAGGTCGTTTGACGGCGCGACGATGTTTGCCTTCAGACGCAGGATCAGGTCAAAGATCGGCCCGGCAAAGGTCACGAGATCGTTTTTACTGGCAATTTCGGCCATATAACAATTAGGGTTTTACCGCGTACATTTCGAGTTTGACGTCGGTTATCTCATCAGGGACGTACACCGACAAAACCTTTGAGCCCTTGATCCCGTCCCAGTACGGGCCGATCGAATCAAGTTGGAAGTACTTAAAGCCGACACGGGCCGGGATCGGGGCCGGCGGCGGATTGGCGTGCGTCAAAACAACGCCCGGCAGTGCCGACCCGATGACCGAGTCGATGACGTCGCGCGAGGCGATCTTTACCACACGCGGAACTCCCTCGATGACCTTTGCCTCGGGGATCTGGGAACGGACGGCCAGGTAGAACGCGGCGTCCTTCAGCAGCCTTTCGTCCTCGACGCGGCCGACGTAAAGCGTTTCTCGGGTCTTTTCGAGCGGGATCGCGACGCACCGGCTCGGGATCACGGTTTCGAGCAGCTCGCGTAACTGGGCCGCAAGGTTAAAGAACGTAAAGTAAAGGTCGTCGTGGTCGTATTTGACTATGTCCCGCGGGTGAAAATCGGTCGAAAACGTCATCAACTTTCCGACCAGCCCAGCCATTTCAAGATATAGCCTTTCCGGATGGACAAGAGGCGAGTGGAAAAAGTGCGACATCGCCGGGATCGCCGAGTTGATCGTGTGCAGCAGCCAGAATACGCCCGTGTCCGAGGTCGTAAAATCCGCCAATCCGGCCTGTCGCTGGCGACGCTGTTCGCCGAGGCTGCCGCTCTTGGTGATCAAGATCTCAACAAATTGGCGCATCATATCGCCGAGCCAAACCGAGCTGGATGAGTTCAGCGTCGGCGGAATGTAGTCGTCCGAGATCTTTAGTTGTCCGGTCGGCGTCCGCTCAAGTTCGGCGATCTTGATCGATGTAAATCCGTCCCTGAGCTCGTCGTCAAAGATTATCCGGAGGTTGTTCTTGGCGTACGCAAGCGGCTGTTCGTTTGTCCCGCTGGTCTCGTCCTTGACGAGCGAGCCTTCTTGCAGGTACCTGAGCGTCGAACTTGCCTTTGCACCGTTTGCCTGAAAATTGGCCTCGCCGGCCTTCATCGCCGGGATCGCCAAATGCACCCCCAATTTCTCTGCCTCGGCGTGAAAATGGTCGCCGACAGGCCGCAGATCCGGCACTGATTCCACATCGGGCACATTTACGATCAGGCCGTCGGGCATCACCGCCCGGCAGCGTGTGATCTGAAAATTGGCGTTGGCGATCGCCTCGTTGTTGACCTTGAGGTCGAGGATGCCGTAGCAAAATGGGGCGACCGACCCGATACGTGAGTGAAGCAGGTCTTCGTGGTAGTTGTCCCACTGTTGAAAGTGATGCGGCGTGAGCAGCATCCCTTCATTCCAGACGATCTTTCGGTATTTGCTCATATGCCAGTTTAGAGGTAAATAGTAAACCGAGTTCGCCAATTAGTAAATGGCGCAAAACACGTAATAACCCGTTGCAGGGCGATAGTTTCCGGCCGCGTGAAACACGCGCTAAAGCGTGTCTGCCGGCGATTCGGGCGGTGGTATCTCGGTCTGGGTCAGCTGCCCGAAAAAATCGGCCGCCCAGCGCTCACCCGTCTTTTCCTCGAAGATGTCCGGATGCCGCTCGACAAAGTCCAGTGCCTCGATCATCATCAGCGACGAAAGCCCCTCGGTGTTGCGGGTCTGACCGACCTTCAGTAGAGCCTTCGACGGCTTGAGGATGATCGGGACCTTTTTGATCGTTTCGGCGGTCGGATTCGCGCAGTTTTCGGCCGGCGACGTCACCAGGTATTCACGGCACACGAGCGGCCGGTCCGGATGTATCGAACACGATTCGTCCTCGAGAAACGGGCAGGGAATGCCCTCATTCATATAGTTTGTGACCGTTTCGGTATATTTTTCGGGCGAAAATCCCGGCAGATGTGCCGACGCCATATCCTGCAGATCGGTCAGCTCGTCGAACCATCGGATCGAGACAAAATGTGCGAGAGCGTCGGCAAACCGCTTTCTGATAACGGACTGACGCGGCTCGGGCATTGCCGCAACAAGGTCGGCCAGCTGATATGCCTCGACCTCGGAGATCGGTACGGCCTGACGGCAGCACGCCCCACAGCCGGCCTTGCACGACACCTCGATGTTATCGCCGGCCAGCGAGTTTACGCTCAGGTCGACCACGGCACTCGACATTTGCTGAAAGATCGGCAGCATTCGCTGCGGTTTGACCGGTGCCGCCGGTACCGTCAGCTGCATCTCGAGCGGTTCACCATGTACCCTTAAAACGACGTTGCCGGTTACCCATTCTTCATTTTCCATATATTTATAGTCCAGGTGCCTCAGTATTGACGCCAAAAGCCTTCGGATTTTGCATGATCGTCCCGACCGCAAGGAAACGAACTGCAAAATCATACTCGCTGTCGGTGATCTTGCCGTTCTTTTTCAGGTACCAGATCGTGCGGATCTCGCGGACGAGCTGCGGCGAGTCGGTCGCAAGTTTTTGCAGCATATTACGCATTCGCATAAAGTCGCCCGAGGCACCCTGATCATAGGCGGCGATCATCAGCAGGCAATCGTCGCCGAGTTCGTTGCCGACCTGGACGCTCAGCTTGTCGAGCGTATCTGCCATCGACTGTGCGGTTTGCAGCACATCGCCGCGTTGCGAGCCCAATTTTGTGATCGCCGCCGCCGCGAGCAGCTGTGGTTTCAGGTTTTTTGATTGCGCGAGCGTGCGGATCTGGCCCGCGCTCTTTCGCGCCGAGGTGATGTTATCGGCCAGCGACGAGTTCGACTTGATCGAGGCGATCCGGGCCCCGACGATCTGGGCATTGGCGCCCGTGATAAAGCCGCGTCTGTCATTCTGGGCGATCGCCCGCAGAAAACTCTTAGCGTTTTCTTCAAGTTTCGCGGTTTCTGTCTGGTCACCGGCCGGGGGCAGTGCCGGCAGGTCGGTATTACCCGCCGGGGTCGGGCCTGACGGAACGACATCGCTTGAATTTGCGGTCGGTGTGGTCGTTCCCGTCGGTGTTCTTTTCTTGACCGGCTCGTCGATCGGGTCGTCGGTTATGACGATGTCGCGACTTTGCTGTTTCCCGTTGCCTCCAAGCAGAAATATGACCAACCCCACGCCAATAAGTATGAAAATCGCGACTGCCGGAGCGATGTAAAAAAAGCTCGTCGGGAGACCGCCTGCGGCAGGTGCGGCGGGCGTTGCGGCCTGTGGTGCGGCGGCAGCCGCGGGTTCTTCGGTGGGTGTAGCTTCCTGCTGGTCCGTCTCGAATTCGGCCTCGATCTCAAATCCGCCAAGGTCGAGGCGGCTATTTTCGGTGATCGCCGCCGGTTCTGTCAGGTCAGTGCCGTTCAGTTTCGAGCCGTTGCTCGACCCGCGATCGGATACCACAAAAACATCGCCGAAACGCTCGATCAGCAGGTGCTCACGCGAAAGCCGGCCGTCGGCGATCGCGAGGTCATTTGCCGAATGCCGCCCGACGGCAAATTTGACCTTATCGACCGGGACGCGTTTCTCCGTGCCGGTGACATCCTTAAATTTGAGAAAAAGTTCGGGCATCTTTGCGATGGCGGTCTTACTTGGTATACGTCGAGACGGGCTGTAGGTTCAGCCCGAAATCCTGCGGGTTTTCGCCGATTATGGCCGCCGCAAAAAACTTCGGAACGTACTTGAAATTCTCCGACTGGAATTGTTTCGAGAGTTTGTCGCCGTTTGCGATCAGTGTCCAAAAATCACGCGGCAGCCCGGAGTTAGAGTCCAGTGCCTTTTGCAGGTTCGAACTGAGTCCGCCCTCGCCGCTGTTGTAACTGCCGATAGCCAGCGGGACGCTCGCCGGGCCCGTGCCGTAGCGGCCGGTCAGCGCCTTCATATACGACGCGGCGGCCCTCGCGGCGGGCTCGGGCTGACAGCGTTCGTCGGGGTTTGACGGCGAAGCACCCGAGATCACTTTCAGGCCGTGGATCTCGGCCGTGGCTTTTGTGAACTGGAACATTCCGAGCGGCCCGGTCGGGCTCTGCAGGCAAACACAATGTTCCGATTCGATCATCGCGAGATAGAGCCCGATCCGCGGATCGATACCTTTTTCGTTGAACGCGCGGACGACGAACGGTGCATTCTTGCTCGCCCGTTCAAATGTCACCTGCAGATTGTCGCCGAATCGGCATCCGCCGAGCGGCTTCACCTTCGCCCGCGAAGCGTATCCGTCGACAAACCCCTTGATCTTATCGACTGCGGCGGCGGGTATTGCATCGCTGCCGCTATTGCCGATGATCTGGGCGATCCGCATCGCCTTTGCCTCGATATACTGCCGGCGTTCGGTATCGGTCATCTCGGCGTATTTCTTGCCCGGCGGCAGGTTGCTCGTCGGCCCGGTGGGACCGTTGGCGGGCAAATCGTCGGCAGAGGCGTTCGAATTGCCGGCGGTTCCCGGCGATGACGCCGGCGATCCTGAGGGCTTTTGTGTCGGCGAAGGCCGCGGACCGTCATCGATCGGCTCGTCAAAGTCACGGTTTGACGCGATCTGCGGCCCGCTGTCGAATACCGCAAAACCGATCAACACCGCCGAAACACTGATAACCATTATCGCGACCGCGATGACGATGACCGGCAGCATACCGAAACTTGCCGGCGGTGCGGCGGCGGAAACCGACTGAACGGCGGGTTGCTCGGCTGCGGCCGGCGTTGGTTCGGCGACGCTGACTGTCAGTGTCGTATTATCGCCGAGCTTGATACGGTCGCCGTCGCGCAGCGGCGTTCCGGCCGCGGCGACGCGCTCGCCGTTGACGAAAGTGCCGTTGGTCGAGTTTTCGTCGACGATCCAGATCCGGTCGCCCTCGCGATAGACGACCGCGTGCAGCCTCGACAGCCCGTTGTCGGCAAATCGCTGATCGGCCTCGCTGCCGCGTCCGAACGACAATCGTTCGCCGTCGATCGTGATCGTCTGCGGGCCCTCGGGCGTTTGGTATGTAAGGGTGACCTGTTTCATTTTACATTGCCACGCGGTAGAGGTCCGACAGCGGACGGTCCTTTGTTAGGCCGAACGCCTGTGGATTTTCGGCGACGATGCCCGCCGCAAAGAACCGCACCAACTGATCGCGTTCCGCAGGTGTCCGGACCGCATTCCAAAGGTCGGAGCGGTTCTGCGGCAGCGTCGCCTTCCACGCGGCGGCGTCCTGCGGCGATTTGCCAAAAGCGACCGCCCCGTAGATCGCGTCGCCGTCAAAAACGCCGAAGATCAAGGCCTTGGCGTACAATGCGGCCGAGCGTGCGGCGCATGTCTGCGAAGGGTCGGAGAGCGTCTCGGCCCCGCACATTCCGTTGTATTTGTTGTCGGTGACAAAGGCGGCCGTCAATCGCCAGAGCCCCTCGTCCGAGCCCTGTTTTTCGACCGCGAACCTGCTGCGGGCCATCGCCATGAAGTAGGCGAACGGCGGATCGATGTTCTGTTCGCGGACGAACGCCGTATTGATAGTGTCGCGATAAACGGCGGCCCGCTGCGAATAACCCTCGACCGCGTATTCGGCCGAACGTTTTTGCACCTCCTGCAAAAATTGCTTGTTCGAGACGTTGTAGCTGAAACTTCCCGAAAATTGCTTGACCAAACGCTGCGTCATATCGCTGACCTGCACCAGCGAAGGTTGTCCGCGGCCGACGGGCTTGCCCGGTTGGGTGTTCGCCTGGGCGACGACCGGCGTTTGCGACGGTTTAGCGACCGCCCGCGTCTCAAAGGCAAGAGCGACGCCGCCGCCCTGCGGTATCTGTCGGCCGTCCTGATCGATCAGGACAATTTCGAGGCTGTGATCGACACCGTCGGCGAGTTCGGGATGTTCCTTCGGGTCGAGCGTAGCCGAAAAATTGGGCCCGGTGGCGGACGCGACCTCCTGGCCGTCAAGCAGAAAGACGGCACGTTCCACACACGCGGTGTTTTCCGATTCGACCTCGATCTCGACCGGCGAACTGATCGTGTCGCCCGCCTCGGGTTTGACGATCCGGGCCGTCGCGTTGCAGGCGGAGGTTCCGCGCGTCAGGTAAAACGCCCCGGCCGCGACCGCACAGACGACCGCCAGCCCGACAACGATCCCGGCGATAAGCACTGTCGGATTTGACGACGATGTCGGCACATCGGCGCCCGTCGCGTTGCTGACGCCCTGATGGAGAGCGTTGCGGGCGGCATATTCGGCCTCGCTCGACGCCTGTGAGCCGAGCGATGAAACCTCGCTGCCGGCGGCCGACATTCCCGGCGCGTCGGCTAGTGACGGGCCGCTCTCGCCCGCGGCGTCGGTGCCCGAGGCAACCGAGTTCGCCGAGCTGTCAGAGAGGTCAAAAACGCACTCGCTCGAACCGCCGAATACGATGACGTCGCCCGGAGCCAGCAGCACCTCGCCGCTGACGCGCGTTCCGTTGACGGTCGTGCCGTTGCTGCTCTGCAGGTCGATCAGGTAATAATCGCCGCCGCGGCGTTCGATCTCGGCGTGAAAGCGCGACACGTTGGTATCGGACGTGAAGGCGACGGCGTTGTCCGACGTGCGGCCGATAGCGGTGACGTCGCTGTCGATCACACGGCGACCGCCGTCGAATTTTAGTATCGCGTCCTGCATACTAGTTTACGACGATATCGTACCAAACTATTTGCGGTTTGCGGCGGCAGATCGCCGCCATTGCGGTTCAGAATCCGCCGGCGTCGGAGCGGCCGGTGAAAAACAGATAGTAAACGATAGCGATAAACCCGACCACGATCGCTGCCAGGGCAAAAAACACGAGCGCCGCGACCACCGACCCCGAAGACCGTTTCGGGTCGGCGGGCCGCACCTCGGCAATGTCGATCTCGGCCGTAAACTCTTCGGAAATAAAGGGCTGGGGTTCGATCTCGACCGGCGGCACGTGAGCGGCAGCCGGTGCGGGCGGTTTGGGTTCGGCCGTGCCCGCGGGCGGGGCATAGAGCTTTGCCAGCGGGTCGTCCGGTAATTCGAGCACGACCTCTTCCTCGTCCGGAGCCTCGGGTTGGAGCGTGTCCGGTTCCGGATCGATCGGCTCGGCTTCGCCCGGGCGGACAAGTTCGCCAGTCGAGCTGCGAAACACCGGTTCAGGCATTGTCCATTTGTTATCGCTCATTTGTGTGCCGATGCCGGCTAGTGCGGCAGGTCCAAAACGTCCGAACGCGTAATTATACCCGTGATCCGCTTAAAATCCTCGATGACCACCGCCGGCGACTTGGTCAGCTTATTCTTGATCGAATCAAAGCTCTCGTCAACGTCCACGACCGGAAAACTCTTGTCCATAATGTCGCTGACCTTGGCGTCAAGCAGTTCGCGGTCCTTGAGCAGATTGGTCAAAATGTGGCTTTCGCGAAGGCTGCCGACCGACGTGTGGCCGTCGATGACGGGCAGCTGTGTGACGCCGTTTTCGCTCATCAGGGCCAGGGCGGCCGAAACTTTTTCGTCAGGCCCGACCGATATCAGCTGACGCGGCGATCCGGCACTCTTAGTGTCGGCGATCAGGCTGGCGGTGATACGCTGCGGTTCGAGCAGCAGTTTTTCCTTCATCCACTCGTCGGAGTGGAACTTGCTCAGATAATGCTCGCCCGTGTCGCAGACGATAAATACGATGCAGGCCGATTCGTCGAGGTCCTTGGCCACCTTGAGCGCGGCGGCGAAGATCGTGCCGGCCGAACCGCCGCAGAATATGCCCTCGCGGCGGCCGAGCTGGCGGGCCATGTCAAATGATTCGCGGTCGGTGATGTTGATGATCTCGTCGATCGTATTGAGGTCGGCGTTGCCGACGGGCAGGTTTTGCCCGATGCCCTCGACCAGGTAAGGCGTCGCCTCGGGGATAAAGCCCGATTCCTTGTACGTCTTAAAGATCGAACCGTACGGATCGGCCCCGATCACCTTGATGTCCGGATTCATCTCTTTCAGGAATCGGCCCGTGCCGCTGATGGTGCCGCCCGTGCCGATCGAGGCGACAAAGTGCGTGATCTTATGCTCGGTGTCCTCCCAGATCTCGGGGCCGGTCGTGCGGTAGTGTGCCGCCGGATTCTCAGGGTGATTGTACTGGTCGGGGTAAAACGAGTTGGGCGTTTCCTCGGCGATGCGTTTTGCCGTCGCGACATAGTGGTCGGGCGTGCCGGGCTTGGCCGCGGCCGGACAGACGACGATGTCGGCCCCTAACCCCTTCAGATAACGCACCTTTTCGGTCGACGCCTTTTCCGTCAGGACAAAAATGCACTTATAGCCGCGTACGGCCGCAACCAGTGCGAGGCCGATGCCGGTGTTGCCGGATGTCGCCTCGATGATGGTGCCGCCCTTTTTCAAGACGCCCTCGCGCTCGGCCCAGTCGATCATCGAGATGCCGATACGGTCCTTGACCGAATATCCGGGATTCAGACTCTCCATCTTGGCGTAGATCGGCGCCTTGATCTTGAGCTGCTTGGTAATATTGTTGATCCGTACGAGCGGCGTCTTGCCGATCAGTCCGAGAATGTCGTTATAAAATTTCATCTGTATAAATATGGCCGAGCTATCACGAGATCGAATAGTCGTATAAGAATTGCTGCTAGGCAGAGTTTATTCTGAAATCGAATTTGAGGCAAGAATCGCCCGTCGGGCCGCAAACGGAAAGCCGCGTTCCGGCTCGTCGGTAATGTCGCTTTTGTCGTCGGCCGCCGTCATATCGACCGCCGAGCCGAAAGCCTGTTGCTCCGGATTCACAAGAGCGAGTCCAAACGTTCCGGATCGGCACCAAAAGCCCGACATCGCCTAAACGTCCGAAACCCGCGATAAGGCAAAGGCCGGAATCAGTCTAACGTTGTATGCGTTACTCTAAGTTGTCAAATTTCTACACTTATGTGAGTTGACCTCTTCATGAATAATAGTACCGCGCCGTCGTCGTGCCATTGGCGTCCCTTACCTCGTACTACTTGTTGTCGCCACCCCGCGCTCTATCGCTACTGTTTTGGCAGGTTCTTTGAGATGTCACCTTCAAGCCGCCTAATTTCAAAAGGATCATGCGTAATTTGGTACACATTTTTATCTTCATCGATACCAATAAAATCGCCATCTTCCAAATCACGAATGTGGTAGTACGTCCTTCCTTCAAGGTCAATTTCGTAAAAATCTGAAGGATTGATCAGTTCTATCTCGACATTACTCAAGAATGTCCGCATCAATTGAAGTTCAAAATCATCAAGATACTTTTGCTTGAAATCATCTGCAACGACTTCAGTAAAGGTAGGTTTAGTTTTTACCGCCTTTGTGAGTGCGTATCCGCATACGAGTCCATGAGTAATGTAGACCTCGAGATCGTTCCACGCCTCCGATACATCGTCATAGACCTTTATGTTTTCCAGGCGGAAAAATCGACCATCATCCTTTTCATATTTTTTTGAAACTTTGGGATCGAATGTAAAATTCACATAATTCGGTCTCGGATTGTCCGATAAAATGACGCTTGCAATCAGCCCCTCTTCTATTTGCTTTTTATAGACAACATATTCTGAAGGCAACTGCCCAAATGTGTGCAATAGGAGATCTATTTCCCAGTCCTCGACCCTATTCCGCTTCTTTAGATTTTTTATAAGATCGAGCAAGCCCATGAATCTATTTTCCTATCCTTGTGAACCAATTGTATTCGCACGTAAAACAGGCCTTGAAGCGATTGGGGTCTGGCGTTCAATGTTACGAGTCGTAGTCGATCCCCCATTGGTACTTTTCGCGGACATATCACAGGCCGTTTTC
>CALDGX010000004.1 GCA_937941715.1 uncultured Chloracidobacterium sp.
TATTTCAAAAACTTCGAATCAAACGCCCGCGGCAGGAGTTCGCTCATCTGGATCGTTTCGGTCTTGCCCTCGAGATTTGAGAGTATCACGGGAACGTCGCCGCAAAATTCCCAGATGATCTGGCGGCAGACGCCGCACGGCGGTGTCAGTTCCTCGGTATCGACGACGACCGCGATCCGCGTAAAGCGCTTTTCGCCGCACGAGATACCTTTCCAGATCGCGACCCGCTCGGCACAAACCGTCAGGCCGTAGCTGGCCGATTCGACGTTGCAGCCGATATAGATATCGCCATTTTCAGCCTCGACGGCTGCCCCGACCTGAAAATCGGAATACGGTGCGTACGCCCGCTGTCTCGCTCCGATCGCGGCGTCGATCAATTTTGTTTCGTTTTCCTGCACTTATAACCTCGTTGCGGCCGTCTGCTCGCTTAATCTCTCGCGGACGAGGCCGCACAGCAGCTCGACACTGACGCTCGTCTGTCCGCCCTCCGGGATGATCACGTCGGCGTGGCGCTTTGACGGCTCGACAAACTCAAAATGCATCGGCCTGATCGTCCGCTCGTATTGATCGAGCGTGCGCTCGAAGGTTCGCCCGCGTTCGGCCGAGTCGCGCCGCAGCCGCCGCATCAACCGAATATCGTCGGGCGTATCGACGTAGATCCGCACATCCAGCAGGCCGAGCACACGCGGCTCGGCAAAGATAAGGATCCCCTCGACGATGACGACCGGCTTTGGCTCGATCACTTCGATACGGTCGCTGCGCGTATGCGTCGCAAAATCGTACAACGGCATCTCAACCGCCAATCCCTGTTTCAAACGCAAGATGTGATTGACCAGCATGTCGCTGTCGAGCGAGTCCGGATGGTCAAAATTGGCCTGATGACGCTCGTCGAGCGGCATATCAGCCAGATTTCGATAATACGAATCCTGTTCGACGAGTACTACCTGTTCGGCTCCGACGGCATCGACTATCGCCCGTGCGATCGTCGTTTTGCCCGAACCTGTTCCACCGCAGATGCCAATTATCATACGTCTATACTAACCAAGTCTTTTACCACGAAGAAATTCAACCGATCATAAACGCCGATGGACACAGACTAGGAATGATCCATCTGCGTTTATTCGCGTTCATCGGCGGTTAATTAATTCTTGTGATTATCTTCCGCAAAAGTTCCTTGAAAACCTCGGCCACGCGGGCTCCGGTCTCCATCACTTCTTCGTGATCGATCGTCTCGCCGCTCAAGCCGGCCGCCAGATTGGTGATGCACGAGATACCCAGAACGCGGGTGCCCTGGTGACGTGCGGCGATCGCCTCGGGCACCGTCGACATACCGACCGCGTCGGCCCCCAAAAGGCGGTACATATGAATCTCGGCCGGCGTTTCATACGTCGGGCCGGACAGCGCACAGTAAACGCCGGGGTTCATAAAGTCAGTTAGTTCGACGTCGATCCCCTTTTCAAATCGTTCGCGGGCGATCGCGGCGGCTTCTTCGAGTGCGATGTGCCGAAACTCGCGGTCGTAGACCTCGGTCATGTCCGGAAAACGCGGGCCGAACCGCAAATCGTTCGGGCCGCGGAGCGGATTTACGCCGAGACAGTTCAGGTGGTCCGAGATCAGCATTAGCGAACCCGGCTGCATATCCGAATTGAGGCTGCCCGCGGCGTTTGTCAGGATCAGATTCTTGATACCCATCAGCCCAAAGGTCCTGACCGGCAGCATCACTTGCTGCATATCGTAACCCTCGTAATAGTGGAATCTGCCCTGCTGGACCGCCACCGCGACACCGCCGATCTCACCCAGCACAAGCTGACCTGCGTGCCCCTCGACCGTCGAACGTGCAAATCCCGGGATCTCTTCGTACGGGATGCGAACGGAGTTCGCCAGTTCGTCGGCAAATGCCCCAAGTCCGCTGCCGAGCACGACAGCCGTCGAGATCGGTGCCGCGTACCGCGATCTGATATATTCCGCGGCCTCGGCCGCTTTTTCGTATGACATAAGACAACTGAGCCGCAGAGACACGAGTGACGCTGAGACTCAAAAGAAAGCTTAGAGAGTATAAACGAAAGCCTTCGGTTTTTGAATTCCCCGCTGCCGGTCGGCTCTGCGGCCGTCAGATCAATTTTCTTTTCTGTACGGGACCCCCAACGCCTTGGGCGCTCGCGAAAGGCCGATAAAGCCGGCCAGAACGATTATCGTCAGCACGTAGGGTATCATCTGGATGAACTGCACCGGCACGTCCTCGCCCGACGGCATCTTGATGACGCCCTGCATCTGGATCGCGAGTGCCTCGGTAAACCCGAAGAAGAGACACGCGAACAGCACCGGTATCGGTTTCCACTTGGCCAGGATAAGGGCCGCAAGGGCGATATAGCCGCGGCCCGCCGTCATACCGCGGGTAAACAGCGACGACTGGCCGATCGATAGATACGCGCCGCCCGCCGCCGCCAGAACGCCGGACATGATCACCGCGACATAGCGGAGCTTGATGACGTTGACACCGGCCGCGTCCGCCGCCTCGGGATTTTCGCCCGCGGCCCTTATCCGCAGGCCGAACGGCGTTTTATATAGTACGTACCAACAGACCGGGATCAGTGCGAAAGCAAGAATGGACGCTATCGAGATGCGGTTGTAAAAGTCCGGCAGCAGAAACTCCTTGGCGATCTGCTGCGTCGAGCCTGCCGAATCATAAATGCGGCTGCTGATCACGGCCGGCAGCCCGAGCATCAACAGACTCACCGCAAAACCCGCGACGACCTGATCCGCCTCAAACTTGATGACCGCGATCGCAAATATCAGTGCAACAAAAGCTCCGGCCGCTACTCCGCAGAGAAAGCCAATATACGGGTTGCTCAATTCGTAGGTCGCGACCGCCGCCGTAAATGCTCCGGTCAGCATCAGCCCTTCGAGTGCGATATTAATTACGCCCGCCCTTTCCGAGAACATTCCGCCGAGTGCCGCAAAGATCAGCGGCGTGGCCAAACGGATCGACGAGAATAGCAAAATGAGCAGAAATGTCGGTGTTAATATATCTCCCATTCTATTTCCTCGTAAATTTCTGCAGTGACGCGACAAAAATGATGATGATCGCCTGCAGGACCTCGACGAGGTCTTTTGAGACGTATTTGGTTTCGATATCGACGAAGATCTCGCCGCGTTTCAGTACGGCGAAAAAGATCGCGGCGATAAAGATGCCGAGCGGATGATTACGCCCGAGCAATGCGACCGCGATCCCCAGAAATCCCCATCCGTCTGAAAATCCGTCATAATAACGGTAGCGGTAACCCAGGACCTCGCCGATCGCTACCATTCCGGCCAATCCGCCCGAGATGGTCATCGCGATAATTATCTGTTTTTTAGGCGAAATGCCGCCGTACTCGGCCGCCGACGCGTTCTCGCCGACCGCCCGCAGCTCATAGCCCCACTTTGTTTTCCAGAGGAAAATGTAAACCAGCACGCACATCAGTATCGCCAGCAGAAAGGCGACGCTGAGCGGCACAAAATCCGGCATTCCCGGAATGTACTGGCTGATCCGCGGAATATGAGCTCCCTTGCCGATCTCGGCTGTCTGCAGGATCGGGTCGCCGGGGATCTTAAAGTAATATTGCGTAAAATAACTGACCAGCGAGATGCCGATAAAGTTGAGCATGATCGTGTTGATCACTTCGTGAGAGCCGAATCTGGCCTTCAGGATGCCCGGGATCGCTCCCCATATACCGCCGGCGATCACCGCCGTCAGTACGCAGACCAGTATCAGCAGTATCGACGGCAAGCTGTACCACGACCAATCTTCCTGTTTGCCGAATATCGTGACGACCGTACCGCCAAACTTGATGCCGACCCACGCCGTCGCAAACGCGGCGATGTACAGCTGGCCCTCGGCACCGATATTGAGCAAACCGCAGCGAAATGCGACCGCGACCGCGAGCCCCGTAAATATCAGCGGCGTCGCGATGAACAGCGTATATCCGATGTCGTTGAGCGAGCCGAACGAATTGCCGATCAGGTGGTAAAACGTTACGAACGGATTGTCGCCGATCAGCAGCACGATAATGCCGCCAACGACAAAAGCCGCGAGCACCGCGACCACCGGCCATGTTATCTCTCGAAAAACCTTGTTCATCGGTAGGTTTCCTGCTAATGCACTCCCGTTGCCACGATGTGCTTTCAGAATAATGAAATTTCGTTGGTAAGTTGCGACAACAAATATAACCGACAAATGACGAAAGTGTCATCTGCAGGTATCGAAAACCTCTTTGAAAAGGCACAAAAAAATCCCGAGAAAGTACTTGACAATACCGCACTCACATTTTATTATGGTCACAGACTAAGTAATTAGTCATTAATCTATGAAGTTTTGGAGGAAATGATTATGAACGTAGTTAAATATGACCCTTTTCGCGAATTGCGCAGCCTTCAGGATGAGGTGAACCGCATTTTCAGCGGCGTCGCACCGGCAAACCGCGAGGACATGCTGAACGGTGCCTGGAGCCCGAGAGTGGATATTTTCGAAAACAAGGACTCGCTCGTACTTGAGGCCGAATTGCCGGGTATGAACCGAGACGATTTCGAACTTTCTTTCGAAAACAACGTTCTGACCCTTAAGGGCGAGCGTCGTTTTGAAAAGAAGACCGAGAACGACAACTATCATCGTATCGAGCGTTCATACGGAGCCTTTACCCGTTCGTTCACGCTGCCCCAGACCGTTACGGCCGAGGGAGCAAAGGCCGAATTTGACAATGGCATCCTGCACGTCAGCTTGCCGAAGCGCGAAGAGACCAAGGCACGCAAGATCGAGGTGATCGGCGTCAATTCCGACCCGAAGACGATCGAGGCCGCCAAGAAAGCGGGTGCCTAATGTGACGACCGCCTGTGATAACGGGCGGCAAGACCTTTGGCCGCGGATAAACGCAAATTGATGCAGACCAAGTTGTTTTCAATCTGCGTCATCAGCGTTCATCTGCGGCAAAATATTTTTGGAGTAGAATAAGACCATGAGGTTCGACAGATTTACAATTCGCGGCCAGGAGGCCGTACAGGAAGCGATCGGATTCGCCGAAAAAGCACAGAATCAGCAGGTCGAGCCCGAGCACGTGCTTGCCGCGATGCTCGAACAAAAAGAGGGCGTCATGAAACCGATCCTCGGCAAGATCGGGGCCAACGCCAACACCATAGCTGCCGAGATCTCGGCGGCGATCGAAAAGTTTCCGAAGGTGACCGGCGGGCAGCAGTATTTCAGCTCGCGGACCAACACCATTTTTCAGGAGGCGCAGAAGGCGGCCGAAAAGATGCAGGACGACTATCTGTCGACCGAGCACCTTTTGATGGCGATCGCCGCCGAAAAGGACGGTGACGCCGGCCGCATCCTTCGCTCGAACGGCATCTCAAAGGATGATCTCGAAAAGGTCATCAATGACCTTCGCGGCGGCTCGCGCATCACGGATCAGAATGCGGAAGAGAATTTTCAGGCTCTCGAGAAATACGCTCAGGACCTGACCGAGCGAGCCCGCAAAGGCAAGCTCGACCCGGTGATCGGGCGTGACGACGAGATACGCCGGACGATACAGATCCTTTCGCGCCGCACCAAGAACAATCCGGTACTGATCGGCGAGCCCGGCGTCGGCAAGACCGCCATCGTCGAGGGCCTGGCCCAGCGCATCGTTTCGGGCGACGTTCCCGAAACGCTCAAGAACAAGCGGCTCGTGTCGCTCGATCTCGGCGCGATGCTCGCCGGAGCCAAGTACCGCGGCGAATTCGAGGATCGGCTCAAAGCGGTGCTCAACGAGATCGAAAAGGCCGAGGGCCAGATCATCCTGTTCATTGACGAACTACATACGCTGGTCGGGGCCGGTGCCAGCGAGGGCGCGATCGACGCGTCCAATATGCTCAAGCCGGCTCTTGCCCGCGGCACACTGCGGGCCGTCGGCGCGACGACGCTTGCCGAGTATCAGAAATATATCGAAAAGGACAAGGCTCTCGAACGCCGGTTCCAGCAGGTCTACATCGGCGAGCCGAATGTCGAGGACACCATCGCGATCCTTCGCGGATTGAAGGAGCGGTACGAGGTCCATCACGGCGTCCGCATCAAGGACGCGGCGATCGTGGCCGCCGCCACGCTGTCAAACCGCTACATCACCGACCGCTTTTTGCCGGACAAGGCGATCGACCTGATCGACGAGGCGGCGTCGCGGATCCGTATCGAGATCGATTCGCTGCCGCAGGAGATCGACGTGCTCGAACGCGAGATACTGCAGCTCGAGATCGAGCGTCAGGCCCTCACGCGTGAGACCGACGAAAAGTCGAAAGCGCGTTTGAACGATATCGAAAAGCGCATTGCCGACCTCAACGAAAAATCGTCCGCGATGAAGGCCAAGTGGCACTCGGAAAAAGAAGAGATCGAGAAGATGCGCTCGGCCAAGGAGCAGCTCGAACAGGCCAAGCTCGAACTCGAACAGGCCCGCCAGGGCGGCGACCTGACCAAGGCGGCCGAGATCCAGTACGGCCGTATTCCCGAGCTTGAAAAGCTGCTCGAGACCGAACAGTCGCATCTCGCCGACCTGCAAAAGGACGGCGTCTATCTCAAAGAAGAGGTTGACGAAGAGGATGTCGCCGAGGTCGTCGCCAAGTGGACCGGCGTGCCCGTGTCGAAGATGCTCCAGGGCGAGATGCAGAAGCTCGTCGCGATGGAGGACAACCTCCGCAAACGCGTGATCGGCCAGGACGAGGCTCTCGAGGCGGTCGCGAACGCCGTGCGGCGTGCCCGTGCCGGCCTGCAGGATCCGAATCGCCCGGTCGGCTCGTTCATCTTTCTCGGCCCGACCGGCGTCGGCAAGACCGAAACGGCCCGGGCTCTGGCCGAATTTATGTTTGACGACGAACGCGCGATGGTGCGGCTCGATATGTCCGAGTATATGGAAAAGCACGCCGTCGCCCGCATGATCGGCGCACCGCCGGGATACGTCGGTTATGACGAGGGCGGCCAGTTGACCGAGGCGGTTCGCAGGCGGCCATATTCGGTGATCCTCTTTGACGAGATCGAAAAGGCGCACCCCGACGTGTTTAACGTGCTGCTCCAGATACTCGATGATGGCCGCCTGACCGATTCCAAAGGCCGCGTCGTCGACTTTAAGAACGCGGTCCTCATCATGACGTCAAACCTGGGTTCGCGCGAGATACAGTCGGCGGCCGAAAATCCGCTTGCCGACCGCGATATCCGCAAGGATGTGCTGCAGGTGCTCCGCGACCACTTCAAGCCCGAGTTCCTGAACCGCATCGACGATATCGTCGTGTTCAAACAGCTCGGCCGCGAACAGATCGCGACGATCATCGACGTCCAGCTCGAAAAGCTGCGAAGAAATCTCGAGGATCGCGGTATCACACTGACGCTCGACGATTCGGCCCGCGACTTGATCATCGCCGAGGGTTACGATCCCGTTTACGGTGCACGACCGCTCAAGCGGGCGATCCAGAGCCTCGTGCAAAACCAGTTGGCGGTCAGCCTCCTGAAAGGCGAGATCGTCAGCGGCCAGACCGTCCGCGTATCGGCTGAGAACGGCGAGATGCGATTCACGCCCGCCGACGCGGCCGGAAAGGCGGCCGACGCCGTCTAGTGCGGCCCGAACAGTGACCGGTAAACCGCGATGACTTTAACTATCGCGGTTTACCAACTACTATTTAGATATTGTGTTTAAGAGAAAGAAAATGAACGAGAAAGAGATCGAATTAGAGACCGAGGGGGCCGAGTCCATTCCGGTCAAAGACAAACGCCGCTTTAACGGTGAGGGCGAAAGGGTCGCTGACGCTGACGAGGCACCGAAAGTTCCGGTCCGGTCACCGGCCGAGATCGCTCTCGAGGCGAGCCTCAAGGCCGAGATCGAACGCCGCGAGGCGGCCGAATCGAAGCTGGTCGGCGTCCAGGCAAAATTCGAAGAGGCCAAGGCCGATCTCGAACGCGAGACCGCCGAAATGCGTGCCCGACTGATGAAAACGCTCGAGGACCGCGGCAAACAGGCTCAGTTCAACTTTCTGACCACGCTCCTGCCCGTGCTCGACAATCTCAATCTGGCGGTTGCCGCCAGCGAGTCCGATCCGTCTGTCGAACATCTGCGTGACGGCGTCATCGGCACGGCACGCAGCTTCGAACGTGCCCTGATAGACGTCGGCGTCGAACCGATCGCGTCGGTCGGCAGTGACTTTGACCCCGAACTCCACGAGGCGGTCGATATGGCCGAGACCACCCCCGAAAACGACGGCAAGATCGTCGCCGAATATTCACGCGGATATCGCTTCGGCGGGCGTCTGCTCCGTCCCGCACGAGTTCAGGTCGGCAAGGCATAGGCGGACTCCGGGCTCGCCTTACGCATTTTCGGCAAAAGGGCAAACGGGCGACCGATCCTCAGCCTCACCGGCGAGGGCATCAGAACCTGGCGCCAGGCACGAAAACGCCGCCGCATCGAGGCCCGCGAGGTCCAAACGGCCCAGTCCTGATCGGATCACCAACCAACTGAAATGCCGCCGGGCCCTCGGCGGCATTTTTATCTACATCACCCTGCACGAATAGATGATGGCATTCGCTAATTACAGCGATGCGAATCTGAAAGTATCTAACTAATAACGGAGGCGCCGGTTGTTCTCTTTTGTCACCAAACCAATCGCACCAGTCGCATCCCCAAAGATGCCGATATGACCGTGCGCTGGACATTAAAGGGAAACTTCATGGATGCCCCCGGTATTCCTTAAAATCCCATCAAGACGTTCAATGGCATCTATGGTGCTACATAACGATTAAAAATACATCCGACGAGAATCTGGCGGCCCTTTCGCCATCGGATCCAGCCACGACGGATATCGGATTCCCACATGCCGGGCTTCGCTGGTGCGTCAATCATTACCCAATCACCTTCGAATCTGACAAATTTGGCGGTTTCAAACCTGATATCAGCTGAATCCGGAATTACTTTGCCATTTGGTGCATCCAATAGCGGCGGGTGATTCCTCGAAAGTTTCAGACGGAAGCTCATCGCAAGCCACGGCCCCCATTCCGTCATTCGCCAGTCAGGATCACTTCTCAAGGCATAGCGTGTCTCCCTAGTATTTTCATTGATCTCGACCTCATACCAACTTTCCGATTCACGTACTAACCGCAACATCACGCCATTAGGACAATGGTCTGTTGGACCTACTGCGTCGGTCGCAAACGGGACAATGTCATCGGAAGCGTCGACAGCGGAATAGTTGGGATCTGAACAATTCATCTCAAACCACTTCCAGACGGTTCCATCCGCGTTGAAGAGTCGAACCTTGGAATTCACTCGGTATCTGACACCATCTTCGTTGTAGCACGGAAGATGAAGTATTTGTGGGGTCGACGTACATGGAATTCCGTACGAATTAGCTAACAGAAGGTCAACTTCGGCAAATTTCTCAGCGGAAGGCGGTGTGGGAGTCACCTCGCCGTTTTTCCGTACACCCTGGCCTGCCATTAGATGGCTTAGGCATTGCACGACGACTAATATGAAAATGATAAATTTCGCCGGTCTCGTTTGATAAGTGTCCATGGTTACCTCGTCTCGATTAATAATTACCCACGTTACTCGTGCTGATCAGTTCAATTGGGTCTTTTTATTTCAGTCGCGTTTTTCGGCCGTACCGGCGGCGGATCACCGATCGGAATTTCTGACGGTGTATTTGAAAGCGGAAGACCGACCCGATTATTCGGATTTATCGTCCGCCAACCCTCATTTACATATGTGGGTAGCGGCAAGGATGGATCGTTTTGTAACCCGTAACGTTCCCTCA
>CALDGX010000005.1 GCA_937941715.1 uncultured Chloracidobacterium sp.
CGAGATTGAGGCGTTCGAGCACCCGCGTCCGGGCCCAGTAGAGATCGACGTCGTCCTCGAAAATGACGTTGATCATCGAAAAGCTGAACGCCGAACTCGCTCGCACGACACGCACGCCGGGCATTCCCTGCAGGCTAGTGACGAGCGGATACGTCACCTGATCCTCGACCTCCTGGGGCGAACGCCCGGCCCAATCGGTGAAGACAATGACCTGATTATCCGAAAGGTCGGGTATCGCGTCGATCGGCGTATTGATCAGCGCCCAATAGCCCCACACGCCCGCACCCAGAAAGAGTGCGAGCACGAGCACGCGGTTTTTCAGCGACCATTCGATGATCAGGTTGATCATGGGTACTCTTTAGCGGACACTCTATTGAGCGACAAGCGCCAGCATCGTTTTGCCCTTGCCCGCGGGTCCCTCAAACGCGATCTGAGCCTGCCAGTCGCCGAGCATGCTGATGCGGACCTTGCCGTCGTAAACGCCGGGGGTTCCGGTCGTCGTCAGCGTCGCCGGTTCGTTCATCGCGGCCATCGAGCCCATTTCCGGCATATGAAAATTCAACGACGCGGCCCCGACATCGACGGGCTTGCCGCCCGCATCGGTAAACGCGATATTGAGGTCCTGCTGGCCGTTCTTGAGCTTGCCGCTCTCGCTCGACAGCGTCACGGTCAGGCCGTTGCCGATCGGGCCGCTCTTAATGACCTGGCCCTTGATCGGGCCGCCGGCCGCCGGTTTATCGGCAGAGCCGCACGCCGCGGCAAATGCCGCCAGCGAAACGATCGCAACGATAATTAACGTCTTCTTCTTCATCTTCTATTCTCCGTTATTTGAAATGACAATATCTGCCCGGGCGGCATGCCGTTACAGACACACGCCCGGCTCGGTTCGAGGTACGGCAAAGCGCTTTCACCCTCGGGCATCTACCCGAAAAAAAGGCGCACTTCGCCCTCGAAACCTATATTCTGAATGAGTGATGTTGGAGGTATTTGGGGTTTGAGGTATGAAAATATGCCCGCTCGTCAAAGTTTGGGAACGCTGTTACTTCGCCGCTCCCGATCGGAAACAGTTCGGTTAATTGCCCTCGTATCGCGTCGGCTAAATTGATCGACGGTGACGCGAAATTAGCCGAAAATCCGGATGACACCGGTGCCGGGTCCGTGCAGTTGAGTGCACAGCAGAGCCTGGACATCGTAACCTTTGTCGAACTGTCACGGTGCTTTGCCTTTGGGCAGCAGTCCATCATTCCGGCCTTTTCCTCGTGAAGCGGCATGCCCGAAAGCACTCCGCCCGCCAGAGCGAAAATTACCAGGAATGACGCCATCCACCTTTTCATAATCAACCAAAACTATATTCGCCCGTCGCCGCCGCTGTCAAGCAATTTATCCCGGTCACATACCGCGGCAACTGTGGGACACCATTTTTTCGTGGGTGCTGCTTGTAAACTGTTGATCAGATTGAGGTTGCGGCTTGAAATGGCCGCTTTGGAGGTGTCCCAAAAGTGTCCCAAAGTGTCCCATTTGGGCCACTTTGGACCACTTTAGTGCCAAAATAGGGCCAAAACCGGGCTGAAAAGCTCGATTCTGCGGTCAAATTTGAGCCTCAAACGTCAAAATTCGGCCCAAAACGC
>CALDGX010000006.1 GCA_937941715.1 uncultured Chloracidobacterium sp.
GGTCGATCGACTATAAATAAGAAGGCCTCGCCCGACGGCGAGGCCTTCTTATTTGTCTTATAATTGAGAAATCTATTGAGCGACGAAGTCAAGATCTTCGACTGTATTGTCGACAGTAAGTACCCGAGACGCGAAGCTGAATCGCTTTGAAGAAACCTGAACAATGTAAGACTGGCCCGATTCGACGCCATTAAAACTATAGTAACCAAGCGGCGATGTCAGGGAACTCCGCGTCGTACCAGCCGGGCCGCCAATAGTTACGATGGCTCCGCTAATGCCGACCCCATCTGTTCGCATTACTCGACCCGAGACGGTCACGTTGGCCGCCGTCGGTGAAGCGCAGCCGGGGAATACAAATTTGCCAACGCGGGTGTTCCAGTTGGTTCCGGCAACAGGATAGTATTCAGTCGTATACCAAAACGTACAGTCATCGACCGGATCGACCGACATAGCGCTATAGTCACCCCAACGTGTATACGTCGTTTGAACACTGCGAGTAACCGAGGGGATCATCGTCACTTCGCTTTGCGGCAGCGTGCCGAGAGCGTCACCTGCCAAACGGCCTGCGTATCGGATATCAGGAGCCAATGTGGAACTTGCCGCTGTATATCCGATCGCCATGTTTCCCAAACGATCCACAGCAAGTGAACCCATAAATCGATTTATGCCATCGGCGCCATTATTAAAGATCTGCTGCTGAACAGGTGTTGTCGCGATCGTGCCGCCGGTGACATTGATCTGAGCCCATTGGATACCGGTCGGGGTGCTTGCAGTGGCTGTACCGGTCGTGTGGTTGACCCAAATGGATTCAACACCGCTGATGTTTCGATACTGTACCTGCATCATCATACGATCGGCGAGAGTTTCAATCGAACCGCTGCCTCCAGCCGGAACCGGCGATGTCGATGCGGCAAGTGAGTAACTCGACTGGCTTACGTTCGTCGGTCCGGTGAACGTAGAGCTCGCAGGAGTCGTAAAATTGACACTGAATTTGAACAGTTCAAACGCATAAAGCGTTTGGGATTCGCCAGCGAAATATGCAGGAGTTCCTGCCGGAGGAAGTGTGCCGCGATAATTTGCCGGGATCACAGTGAATCGGCTGGTGCCCATGTCGACGACCTGCACGTCATTGGCGGTAAGCGCCAGCCCGGCCGCCATTTTTGCAAAGTTAAAAGCATATGCCCGAGTACCTTTGTAAGATGCCGACGAACATGATGCATTAAGACAGTCGAACATATTCGTGCCCATATAAAGCCCATCCCGCCATATTCCCATTTTAGGATAATCGGGCAACCAAGGATGAGCGGCATCGTCAGAACGAATTGCATAAAGCCACCAGCCGCCGGCAACCGGGTCGGCCGTTTTTGAGACGGCGACACATTCATAATACGGACCATTCTGGATGTTAGACCACGCAAAATCGGCAACGATAAATCTGCCGGTGTTCGGGTCATGGACCACGGTCGGATCACCTTGGTTGCCGGTATCACAAGGCGTTCCCGATCCGGCCCCGGACCATAGAGATGCAAATGTGAAAGTTGACAACGTTGTTCCGGACTTGTCGAAAATTCTGACCGAGGAGTTAACTGCCTGAATATAATGATTTGCTCCGACATCACCAACGGTGTCCGGTGGCCACCCGGATCCGTTGGCTGTCAAGGTCATTCCATTGAATGAAAGCGAAGGCGTCGGCATCGGGGCGAGCGGGATATTCGGCCTGTTCAAAGTCCGGTCAGATGGTGCGATCTCGGTTTTTGGCTTCACGGGGACTTCGTACTCAAATTCCGGACGATTGCTGAACAGTTGTCGCATCTCGTTCGTCACGTCATCGGATAGCGACCGCGTATCGCCGTTGAATGTTGACGGTTGGGACGGTGATCCTGTCCGAACCTCGAATCTTGAGACGGTTTGTCGACCGACTCTGACACGACGTTGATTTGATTTCGCCGACGTCCGTCCAGACATCGTCGGCTTTACGGTCTGACTTTTCTTAGCCGGCAGGGTTTTTTGAGCCCATGATGTTGATGAAAATAGCAGAATGCCGGTAATTGCAACGATTAGCAGAAAGAATCGTCTACGGACTTGAAACCCACTGTATGGAATAGTTTGATTGTAAGACGCGATCATGTTCACCTCCGATGTTCTGAAGGGGAGAATACGAGTATATATACATTCAGATCGCTTTGCGACCGTACCGACAAAATCGGCCTACAAACAACTCCACTGATTCCCGGCCATCATTGCGGGGGCGCCGTTTCCGCCGGGCTGACAGGGGGTCGTATTGCGGCGGCAATCCGAGCAGTAGACCATTGTTCCGTTGGGCTTGCCGGCGGGCAAGGTATTGACCGGCATTGCGGGGAATTGGACACCTGAGCCGAATTGCACGTCTGTTCCGAAGAATGTGGGGTGGCCTTTAACCTGCCCTTCGGATGGCTGACCGGTCATAAATACGATCGTCGCACGGTCAAAATTGGCCTTGCCAAGCCCGCGGCAGCCGAGGATGTATCCGTCGTAGCAAAACCGGTCGCCGGTCGAATAGACGCGTAAGCGGTCATCGGCCGACCACGTTTTAGCCCCGTAGAGGCTGCCGGTCGAAACCAGTGTTCGGCGGGCCTTAAAGATGATCGGGTCCTCAAAGATCGAGTTGACGATCGTGATCGGGTAAGAGTAGTCGCCGGCATTCGGGTTTTCGACACCGTTATAGACGATCGACGCGGTCATTGCTTCGGCCTGGGAACCGATGATCGTCGTTGTTCCGCTGTCGAGAATGTTGATGAAGGTCCCGCCGAGGGCGTTCGAAAATCCGCCGCTGAAAGTGTCCTGTATCAAGACCATTCCCACTCGCTCAAAGTGCATCGCGTTGGCGTTCTGGCCAGGTTGTTTGCGCGGATTGACGAATAGGCTGCCCATTATCTTCCAATCTGTATTGCGCGAGTTAACGTAAATGCCGGTGTCGCGGTTGAAAATGAAGCGGCAAGCGTTGATCTTGATGTAGTCAAACTGCCACGAAAGATTGGTCTGCGGCAGCCCGTAAGCGTTGATGCCGCGGTTAAAGTTCTGAAAAGTGACACGGTCAAAATTGAAACCCTGCGACGAGATCCATGACCCATACGCCTCAAGGCCGTTGGTATCATCATTGCTCAGTGAATATAGTTCGATATCTCTGAACGACACGTTCTCGGTGCACTCGCCAACGCGAAAGAGCGAGGTTTTTGTGCCTTTTAGCGTTATCCGTGCGGGGTTCTTACGCGTCAGGTCGCTGGTCGAAGCCATTGAGTGAAGGCCGTTCGTCCCCTGGATAATTACTCCTGAGGGAACCGTGACCGGCGATGAGACAACATAGTCGCCATCGGGTATGGTCAGCGTTCCGCCATTGTTCGTTGCCATCGCCGCCATCGCGCTTTTGAACGCGATGGTGTCATCTGTCTGGCCGTCGCCAACCGCTCCGAAGTCACGAATGTTGAAGAATCCGCGGGAGCGTTCGTCTGACCTTGCTGCGACGATATAGGTGACCGGCCCTGAATACTGATCGCCCTGGAATGTGATCCGATATGCCTTGTCCTCGCCCTGAAAGCACCATTCGTAGTCGGTGTCTGCGGCACGGACCTGAGCCGTTGTCGCGGTTTTCTGTGTTAACGAGGCTCCCGAGCCGCCGCATGAAGTGACCTTCATCGGCGTCGAGGGGTTAAGGTCCGTGATCGTGATCGTAGTTGCCGGCGGAACGTACCGAACGGCGCAGGTTGCCTTGGTATGTGTACGGACCGCATCGACAATAACGTTGTACCCGTCAAAGCGGTTCTGAGCAGAAATTCCGGCGGCAAGGGCCATTACGGCGGCGGCGATCGTTACGGTCATTTTCATATTGACCTAATTATCGCGTAATCGGCCAATATGGGCAATATTTATCGTAACTGTGAGCGGAAATTTAACCGGCCGGCGATTCGTCAAAAAGTCCCGCGGCGGTTCCGGCCGTAAGCGGCGGCGGGATACGGAAATGCTCGTACGCCCGGCGGGTGACCATCCGGCCGCGTGGGGTCCGGTTAAGAAATCCGATCTGGAGTAGGTACGGCTCGATTATTTCCTCGATCGACTCTTTCTCTTCGTGTATCGCGGCTGAGATCGTACTGAGTCCGACCGGTCCGCCGTCGAATTTCTCAATGATCGTTTTGAGCAGTTTGGCGTCGATCTCGTCGAGGCCAAAACTGTCGACTTCCATCCGGTCGAGGGCGTCGCCGGCGACATGTGCGGTGATCCGACCGTCGTGATCGACCTCGGCAAAGTCGCGCACCCGCCGCAACAGCCGATTGACGATCCGCGGCGTACCGCGGCCCCGGCGGGCGATCTCGAGCGAACCGCTCGGGTCGATCTCGACATTCAGAATACCGGCCGAACGTTCGCAAATGGTCTGCAGATCATCATGCCCGTAAAAATCGAGATGAAATACGATGCCGAACCGGCCGCGAAGCGGGGCGGTCAGCATTCCCGGACGCGTAGTAGCTCCGATCAGCGTAAATTTCGGGAGTTCCAGTTTGATCGACCGGGCGGCCGTGCCCTGGCCTATCATAATGTCGAGGCTGTAATCCTCCATTGCGGGATACAGTATCTCCTCGATCGCCGGATTGAGGCGATGAATCTCGTCAATAAAGAGCACATCGCCTTCGTCAAGATTGGTCAGTATAGCAGCGAGATCGCCCGCTTTTTCGATGATCGGGCCGGAGGTCGTCTTGAGCGCCGAACCCATTTCGTTGGCGACGATGTTGGAGAGCGTTGTTTTGCCCAGTCCGGGCGGCCCCGACAGCAGTATGTGGTCGAGTGCCTCGCGACGCTTGAGAGCGGCCTTCATAAAGACGCGCAAATTCTCCTTGACCTTTTTTTGCCCGATGTAATCGGCCAACTGGGTCGGACGCAGTGAGGCGTCGAACTGAGTTTCCTCGTCCGATCCGATGCGCCTGAGATCGATTGCGTCTGGAGTTTCCACTCTTAGAATAATAGCCCCTTAGCGTACAAAGCCAAAATATCCATAGAAAATGCAACCGTGCAGTGGAGCACGAGGCCGAGCCAGATCGTGCCGTTCTTGTAACTGATCCAGCCAAGAAATATGCCGGCGAAGATCGCGGCAAATGTCTCGGGCATCGGCTTCTGAAAATGGATCATGCAGTACGGTACGGTCATTACCAGTATCGAGTAAAAACCGAGCGACGGTTTCAGACTATGTACCAGAAAGCCGCGGAAGAAAAATTCGAGTCCGAAAAATTGTAAGAAATATACAAGTTCCCAAATGACCAGGGTCCAGCTCAGATATGGGTCGCCGTTATAAACCTTCAGGAACGGATATTTGTTTGAGAAACTTGATGTCAGTGACATCCAATAAACGATCGGAAGCATGACCGCGATGCAAACGAAGAGCAGTTTCAAAAACCCCTTTTCGATCGTAAGGGCGATGCCGATCTCGCTCAATCTGCGCTTTTGGACAAACTTAACGAACAGCGCCGGAATTACGAAGTAGAACAGCATCGAAACGGCGACCCACCAGACCAATCCGTAGAGATTATTGGCAGTCGGCCGTGCGGCCTCTTCACCGATCGCTGATAATCGTGTGTTCGCAAGGACCGCGGCGAGATAATCCGGATTCTTGAAATACGTTATGCATGTCAGTCCGACTGCTGCGTACACCAGGGCAAACAAGGCCTTTCGGTCCAGGCGGACCAGGTCGTCACGAAGATGTCGGGCGATCTCGAGCATTTGCGACAGCTTACCTGGCCAGGATCTGCAGCCCGCGGCGAAGCAGCTTTTGAACCGAGATCTCGACGCCCTCCTGGGCGGCCTGATTCAGTGCCTTTTCGGCGGCGTTTTTCGGGTAGCCGAGGTTGATCAGGGCAGAGAGAGCGTCTTCGAAAACCGCGTCGGACGGCAAACCAGACCGTGAAGACGGGTCGAGCGGCGTTGTGTCGGATATTTCGCCGACCTTGTCGCGGAGTTCGATGACCACGCGTTCGGCGGTTTTGAGGCCGACGCCCGGGATCGATTTCAGTCGGGCGAGGTCATTTGAACGGATCGCGACAATTATTTCATCCGCGCTCATGCCGGAAAGCATCGCAATGCCGGATTTGGGGCCGATGCCTTGAACTGAAATGAGCTTTAAGTACAGATCACGCTCACGCAGCGTTTTGAAACCGAACAACTGGATCGCGTCTTCGCGAACATGGGTGTAGACGCGAAGCTGGACGTCACCGCCGACCTCACCCAATTCGTAGAACGTCGTGAGCGGGATCGAGACCTCATATCCCACCCCGCCGACATCGACGATCACGGTGTTAGCGTGCTTTTCCAGGAGTTTGCCGGACAGATATGCGATCATTGCGGTTTAACGTTAAAACGCTGAGTTTAGAGCAAAAACAGCCCATCGGCAACGCGGTGACACCTATTTTCGCGTGTTTCGGATCTAAACGCTTGCGCAGTATTTCACAATTTGTTTTAGTATCTTACATCCGATGAAAGGCGACAAAATATCTGAACTTACGACAAACCGGCTAAGCGTCTATTTGCGTTGCCTTAACGAACTCGACGCCGAGGGCGAAGCCTCGGTCTCATCTGACGCGATGGCCCGGCGGTTTCATATGAATTCGGCACAGATCCGCAAGGACCTTGCGAATTTTGGCGAATTCGGCACTCGCGGTGTCGGATACAACGTTAAAACGCTGCGTGACCATCTTACGAGTATTCTCGGACTCGATCGGGAGCACCGCGTCGGCATTATCGGGGCCGGACGGCTCGGAGCAGCTCTGGCGGACTATTATGGTTTTCGCAAGGCGAACTTTACCGTCGCGGCGATCTTTGACTCGGACCCGGCGAAGATCGGAACTAAATTGGGCTCAGTGGCCGTTCTCGACGCAAAAGACTTTTCACGGGCCGCCCGAAGTTATATGATCGATGTAGCGGTGATCGCGGTTCCGGCCGAGGCTGCTCAGTCCGCTCTGGACCTGGTTGAAAGGTCAGGGATCAAGGCGGTACTCAATTTCGCCCCGGTTTCGCTGAGGTCGGGCCCGGACGTGAAGGTCAACTCGATCGACCTGACGACTTCGCTCGAGAGCCTGTCGTATTTTCTGGCTTCATCGGAAGATGCACATTAACGGTTTTTGTCTGAAACCGATCGGCGGAATCCGACGTATTTCCTAATAGTGATCGACTGTAGTATTGAGGTTTTGACTAAATGAACACCAAGGGATTTATTAAACGCATCCTGCCATTCGTAGGGGCATTCTCACTCGGGCTTTTTATCGCCAGCTTTTTCGTTTCGATCGGCCTCCCGCGTATGGGCGGCGGGCATCGGGGAATGAGAGGCGAATACAAGCGCCAGTTCCGAATGGAAATGGAACGCCTCCGTCAGGAGAATTTTGAATTGAAGAATCAGCTCCGCGAGCTGCAGTTGGATCGTTCGGCGACCGGCCCGAACTCGGACCTGAGGCGTGTAGAAGCGATGCCGCTGATCGATGTGCCGCCTCCGCCGCCGATGCCGCCGGGTGCCCCGCACGCTCACAGATAGCATTTCTAAAATTCGATTCCACAGGTTAACTGACACACAGCTGTTATGTTAATCTGTGGTTTCCTTTTTATGGACGAATCTCAAGCCCGAAAACTGATCGTCGAGATAGGCCGGCTGCTGTACGAACGCAGCTATGTTGTGTCGTCGGACGGGAATGTCAGTTGTCGGCTCGATAATGACACCGTACTTGCGACCCCGACGATGACCAGCAAGGGGCGAATGACAGAGGATTGTCTAGCCCTGACCGACATGGACGGCAAGCCGCTCACCGACCGGCGGGCATCGTCGGAACTTGCGATGCACCTGCTGATCTACAAAATGCGCCCGGACGTCAAAGCCGTTTGCCACGCTCATCCGCCGCATGGGACTGCCTTTGCGGTCGCCGGCCTCGCGATCGACAAGCCGATCCTTTCCGAAGTGATCCTGACGCTTGGCTGCGTACCGTTGACGGATTACGGAACCCCTTCGACGAATGAACTGACCGAGGCGATGAAGCCTTACGTCGAGCACCATAACGCTTTGTTGATGGCGAACCACGGAGCCGTTGCCTACGGCGCGGACCTTTGGCAGGCTTTTGACCGTTTGGAAACGCTCGAACATACGGCGAAGATCGCGATCCTTGCAAAAACGTTGGGCGGCGCGGTGGATCTGCCTTCGGATGCCATAGAAAAGCTGATCAACATTCGTGAAAAGGCCGGATATCTGACTAGTTCGGCCAGGTGCCAGGCGTGCGGTTATCTTCATGAGAATGGTGTCGTGTGTGGTTCGGGCGGTAATTCGACCGCCGAAACTCCGGGCGGCGGCATGAAAGTATCGCTCTCACGAGAAGAATTGATAGAGCTTTTGAGCCAAGCGGCCAATCTGGGTTAAACTTAACGGAACGTAGCGATCTACAAGTAATTTTCAGGAGCAAAACTAGATGCAAGAAGCATTGGGAATGGTCGAATGTAAGGGCCTCGTGGCGATGATCGAAGCGGCCGACGCAATGGTCAAAGCGGCAAACGTTCAACTCGTCGGATACGAGAAGATCGGGGCCGGATTTGTTACAGCCATCGTTCGCGGTGACGTCGCGGCGGTCAAGGCGGCGACGGATGCAGGTGCCGCGGCGGCACGTCGCGTCGGCGAACTTGTCAGCGTTCATGTCATTCCGCGGCCGCATGCAAGTGTTGACGAAACGCTGCCGATCGTCAAAAAGTAACAGGCCATGAGTAGTGACTGTGATCGATCGACGGTCACAGTCCTGAACCATGTTCCGCGATCCACGAATCGATGATAATCGCACGCATTTTAGGCACGGTCGTGTCCACCCAAAAGGATGAGCGGCTATTGGGCAAAAAGTTGCTGATCGTCAAGCCCATTAATCTTGACGGGTCTGACCAGAGCGGCTATACCGTCGCGGTTGACACGGTGGGTGCCGGGTACCACGAAAAGGTAATTGTCGTTTCCGGTTCGTCCGCGAGACTAGCCGAGGGCAACAAGGACTGTCCGGTCGATGCCGCCATTATCGGCGTGATCGACGAGATCGATTTCATTGCCGCCGGGAAGTAATTCCTCAATGTTCGCGAATTAGTTCAAATGCAGATCGCCCGCGTCATCGGAACCGTCGTTTCCTCAATAAAAAATCAGGCACTCGAAGGCCGCAAGATGCTGATCGTACAGACTCTCGACGCCGACCTGCGGCCGAAAGGTTCGCCGATGATCGCTCTCGACGCCGTCGGTGCGGGTGAGGGGGAACTTGTGTTTTGGTGCCGCGGAAAGGAAGCTTCGTTTCCGTTCAAGCGTGATGAGACGCCGACCGATTGCACGATCGTCGGTATCATCGATTCCGAAGCTCACGTTTTTCAGGGAAAGAGTTAGAGAGATGCTGCTTGCAAGGGTTATCGGCAACGTGGTCGCGACGCAGAAAAATCAGCGTTACGAGGGTTCGCGCGTTATGCTTTGCCGCCAGATCACACCGGACGGCCGGGACATGGACTATACCTGCATCGCCCTCGATTCCGTAAACGCGGGCGAAGGCGACACCGTCATCATTGTGCAAGAGGGTTGGTCGGCTTCGACTGCGTCGACCGGTCGGGCGGGAGCGGCGATCGACTCGGCTATTGTGGGCGTTGTCGATTACGTGGAGCTTTTGCCCGACATTAAGTAGTTTTGGATATGGAGAACGGCAACATCAACGATCTGGCGTCCAAGATCGCCCAACTGATCGCAACTGAATCGAGTTTGGGCGACCTTGCATCGATCAGATCGTCGCTTGATAAGATAAACAGCCGGCTCGATAAGCTTGAATCGTCACACTCCGGTGCAAGTGTACCCCCATCGAATCCCCATAAACATCCGAGTTTGGAAAAGCTGAAAATGCTCGAAGGGTTGGCTGATAGGGTATTCGGCAACGAGGCGAACGCCGCGACATGTGCATTTGAACCCGGCAACAAACCCTGCGATCATTGCTCGATGTGTAATTCGAGAGGTTTCTAACCTTCGGTTGCGTCAGAAAATACAAAGGACACGAAACAAGTGCGAACTGTCTCGTGTCCTTTTGCGTTTGACTGTGATCGGGCTACGGTTTGACGGGGGCCGAGTTTGCCGGGGCCGCAGGGGCCGCCGGAGCGGCGGGGGCAGCCGTTTGCGGCTTTCGCATCGAATTGGCGTCGCCGACGCTCGGAGCGGTCTTCGCCGCCGGATCTGCCTGGAAGAAAGGCTCCTCCTTGAATCCGAGCAAGCCGGCCGTCAGCACCGCCGGAAAGGAGTTTCGGGTGGTATTGTAGGTCGTTACCGCGTCGTTGAAATCCAACCTCGCCGTATTGATCCGATTCTCAGTTCCCGAAAGCTCGTCCTGAACCTTCATAAAAGCCTCATTGGATCTAAGCACAGGGTAATTTTCCTGGAGGCTCAGCAGCCTGCCGATCGTTCCGCCAAAGCTGTTGTTGGCGTCGATGATCGCTTGTTTCTGTTCAGGCGATTTGTCGCCGCCGGCAGTCGCCGGAGCCGCCGTGGTCGCGTTCAACAAACGCGAACGGGCATCGGCGATCTGGCCGAAGACCTCCTGCTCCTGGATCCCGGCCATTTTAGCCGTCTCGACAAGATTTGGGATGAGGTCGGCACGCCGCTGAAGAGCGCTTTCCACATTTGCCCACTTGCCTTTGACCTGCTGCTGTTTGGCGGTCAGGTCGTTGTAACTACAGCCGCTGAGGCCGAATGCCGCAAATAGTACGATTGATAATAAGATTGCTTTTTTCATCTTAGATCTCCTGATAGTGATAAATCTGTCAAAAAAACCGCGGTTTGTCACTGTCCGGCGGCATCTACTGCATCGATAACCAACTCGATCTGCTCCATATACTCGCCAAATAGGGCGTTTGCAGATATTTCATCCAACTTTCCGGTTGTATTATTTTCACGGATGTTGAATATTTTTTCAAACGGCGCGATATCGACCCCCAGGTGGCCGGCGGTCATCGCCACGATCTCGTGCTTTGTCGCGGGCGGTTGGACGCCTTTAATGATCAAGACCGCTCGAAACAACGCCGCAAAACTTGAAAGGCTCTCCGCCATCAGACTCGTCAATCCCTCAACCGACATCGATGCCGGAATATACTGCCGGCGAAGTTGTATGAGTTTTGACCGGAGCTCGTATTCGGCCTGATGACGCAAGAATTTGTCTGAGATCGTGAGTCCGGCGAGCACATCCGTGCCGTACAGTACCTTGTGAGCAACGCTCATCTGGTGAAACTCGATCGGAAAAACATCTGCCGCGTTCTGAAGTTCCGAGACAGTGAAATAGACCGGCACGGGATTTCCCATCCGCCGCCATTCGCGGATACAACTGTGAGCATTGCGAAGGTCAGCCGGGCCGATCTTATTCAGGGCTATCAGAATGTTGTAATCCGACTGACGCGGCACGAAATCGCCCGCTGCCGCCGATCCGTACAGGATCACGGACGCCAGATTGCTGCCGTGCGTCGCTCGCAGGTCGTCAATAAATGCCTGAAAGTGTTGTTTCATCTTCTACCAGTCTCCTCCGGCACCGCCACCGCCAAAATCACCGCCGCCGCCGAATCCGCCCCAGTCGCTGCCGCTCGATGACGATCCCCAGTCACTCGAAGATGACGACGAGGATCCGCCTGAACCGCTCAAAATACTGCCGACGATCCATGGCAACGCACTCGAATCGCCGCCGCCGCCGCTTCCGCCGCCGCCAAAGCCTCCGCCGCCCCAACGACTCTTGTCGCCCTTAGACGGCCCGCCCTTTCCGCGAGTTGCAATGATAAACGCGATGATCACGATCACTATCAACAAGCAGCAAAACAGCGTAAATATCGACGATCCGCCTGACGATCCGGCCGGCGCAGGCGTCGGTTTTGCCGCGGGAGCGTTCCCCTTATTGCGTATCGTCTCGATGTAGGCGTCGACCGTATCGGAAATGCCCTTGCCGTAATTTCCCTTTCTAAACTCCGGGACAAGATATTGGCGCTGAAGACTGCCGGCGACCCCGTCAGGAAGTTCGTCCTCAAGGTCCTTGCTGATCTGTGTAAAGTACTTTCGGTCATCGACCGCGATCAGCAAGAGGGCACTCGGGTTGTCATCCTGTTTGGACCCGATCTTCCAGCCGCGTGCCACAGCAAGCGAATAGTCGAATATCGCCCGATCGCCGGTCGTTTTGACGGTGACCACAGCGATTTCGACGGATGGTGACGTAGTCTCCTTAAACTGCTTTAGTTTGTTCTCAAGCTGTTGTTTCGTCCCGGGGTCGATAACACCGGCATAATCATTGACAAAACCGGTCGGGGCCGGCAACGGCGACGTGTTTTGGGACCACGGTCCGGGAACCTGTCCAATTACCGGCGCCACCGCGCAAAATATTGCCAAAACCGCCTTCAAAAGGACGATCCGCTGAAATGTGGTGAGTCTTCTCATTCGATACGCAGCTAACCCTACGATCATATCAAAATAATACGACTTCCGTCTGAGCTAGGTTCTGGGTTTCGGTCGTTTGTAGGCTACTTCGACGATCTTACCGCGGAATACATTGAGGACTCGCCGAACGCCCGGATGAGCCGCCGCGTAAGCATTAAGTTCCTCATCGGTCGGGTTGTCGCTCAATTTGGGTAGTTCGGCCTCGGGGACGTCTTTCTCGGGAGCAGGCATCATATCACCAAGGTCGTAGGCCTTGGCCGCAAAAGCCCGCCTGGGAACAGGCTCAGGTCGCCGCAACTGTGCCATGACCTCCATCTCTTCGCCGAAAAGTGCTTTGATCATGATATCTTTCGAACCAATCGGCATCAGATCATCGCCGGATAACGACAGTTTGAACTCGTAAAGGGCATCGAGATTCTTGTCGTCAAAATGAGCCAGTTCTTCCGCGGTCAGCAATGGGAGACGCGTATGTAACCTTTCGGTGTCAATCGCACGTTTTGGCGCCGACGGCTGAGCGGCTGGGGGCATTTCCGGGACGGTAAGATCATCAAACGGGGGGTCGAACGGCGGTTCATCAAATACGTCGGCGTCGGGCGGAAACTCGGGTTCCTGACTGCCGGCAGTGACGATCTCCGGGGCGGGTTCCACCGAAATCTCCGGCAACGTCTCAGCCGGAGTTTCACTTACGTCCGACTCAGCGCGCGGAGTGTCCGCCGCCGTCGGAGCGGGGTTTAAGGCGATTTCAAGAGTTTTTTTTTCCGCGACGGCGTCCACCGGTGAGTCGGAGCGGGTGCCCGGCCTCGGATCGCCGCCCGAGATCGCCTCAAATCTCTTCAATAGCTCTTCGATCGGGGCAACTCGACCCAGTTCGATCAACTTGATCAGCCCGATCTCGACGACGTATCGGGAATGCGTCGCTTCCTTTAGTTTGGCCTCAGTTTCGGCCAATGAGTTAAAGGTCCGCAAAAGGTCAGATTCGGTCGAGCCGCTGCTGAGTTCCTTCATCATCTCGGAACTGATCACCGCGGTCTCGAAAAACTTGGGATCGTCGCCCGCGACCCTAAAGACCAGCATATCGCGATAAAGCCCGAGCAGATCGCGGCAAAAATTGCGCAGATCGTGCCCGCGTCCGACCAGGTCATCGACGACCGACAATATTTCAAGCGAATCACGCGAATTCACCGCTCTGACCACACGGGTCAGGATTTCGACGCCGGCAAACCCCAGCGAACTGGTAACATCGGCGGCCGTGATCGATTCGCCCGAAAAACTTATGACCTGGTCAAAATTTGACTGAGCGTCGCGCATCGAGCCCTCGCCGGACCGTGCGATTTCGCGGAGGGCATTTTCGGTGATATCGATCTTTTCAGCGTCGGCGATCAATTTCAGCCGGTCGTAGATCTTCTGAAGCGGGATGGTCCGAAACTGAAATTCCTGGCATCGGGACAGGATCGTATCCGGAACCTTATGCAATTCGGTCGTCGCCATAACAAAGACGACCCGTTCCGGCGGTTCTTCAAGCGTTTTGAGCAGCGCGTTGAACGCCGGTTTTGATAACTGGTGGACCTCGTCGATGATAAAGACCTTGTAACGGTCGCGTGCCGGGTTAAAATTTATGCTCTCAATGATGGTTTCGCGGACGTCGTCGATGCCGGTGTGCGAGGCCGCGTCGATCTCGAGTACGTCGATCGAACGGCTCTCGGATATCTCGAGACACGACGGGCACATCTCGTCGTTCGTTCCGGAACATGGCGTGAGGTTCGGCCCCGCCGTCCTATGGCAATTGAGCGATTTGGCAAGCAAACGGGCCGTAGTGGTCTTACCGACACCGCGGGCTCCCGAAAACAGGTATGCGTGATGTAAACGGTCGTGTTCGATCGCGTTGCGCAGCGTGTGCGTAATGATCTCCTGGCCGGTCACCTCTTCGAATGTTTGCGGCCGCCATTTACGGGCGATTACCTGATAAGACATTTAATTGAATTGTAGTTCGGATACCGGAAATAGTAAATCAATCCATTTCGGATCACTTGTGACGCAGACAGATCTTGCGGACTAGCGCCCGGACTGCATTTTCTTTGCCACTTTTTGAACCTCGTCGAGCACTCGCAGAAGATTGCCGCTCCATAGCTTTTCGATCTGCTTTTTGGTGTAGCCGCGGCGAACGAGTTCGAGTGTGACATTGAACGTCTCGCCGGCATCGTCCCATCCCTCGACGCCGCCGCCGCCGTCAAAGTCCGAACTGATCCCGACATGGTCGATGCCGATCTTTTTGACAAGATAATCAATGTGATTTACAAAATCCTTCACATTGACATCGGGAGCGATGTCCTTCAGACGTTCCTTGATGATCGGATTCGTCTTTGCACGAAAGGCAGCGATGCGCGTCATATACGCATTGCGTTCGGCTTCGGGCATCTTCATGACATCGGAGCGAGGAATGATCGTAAAATTTTCCTTTTCGGCAAGTTCTTTTGATATCTCAGCCGTTTTAGCGGCGCGCAATTCGCTCTTTTCTTTGCTCACATAGCTCCGAAACGCAACTGCCTGAACAACGCCGCCGTTGAGTTTGATCAGCTCAAGTTCCTCGTCCGACAAGTTTCGGCTGTGGTCGCAGAGAGCTCTCGCGCCCGAGTGTGAAGCGATAACGGGTGCCTTGGATAACTGCAACGCCTGAATATTCGCGAGTTTTGACGGATGTGACAGGTCCACCATTATTCCCCATTTATTCATCTCGACGATCGCCTTTTTGCCGAGATCGCTGAGGCCGTTGTAAAGCCATTTATTATCGCGCTCGCCGGTATTTGAGTCGGCAAGTTGGCTATGTCCGTTGTGGGCCAGCGACATATATCGGGCTCCGCGTTCGGCAAATTTGCGGATATTGCTGAGATCGGTCCCGATCGGATAGCCGTTTTCGACGCCGATCATCGCGACCTTCTTTCCGGCCTTGTTGATGCGCCTGACGTCGGCTGATGTCAGCGCGAGTTCGATCTGCCCGGGAGCGATCTTTTCGGTAAGGCGGTGAATCGCGTCAAACTTATCAATGGCGTTTTCATAAGCCTTTTTGTAGCCTTCTTCCGTCAGGTCGCCCTGCCCCGTGTAAACTATCATCCACGAAACATCGAGCCCGCCCCGTACCATCTTTGGCAGATTGACCTGAGTGGGCAGATCCTGGGTGTAATTGACCTTGTCGGTGAAGTTTCGAGTGTCGATGTCGTTATGCGTGTCGAGCGTTATTACCTCGGCGTGGATCTTTTTCGCCTTGGCGACAAGAGCATCATCGGAGCCGGCCGATTGCGCAAAGGCCCCGATCCCTGACACTGAAATGATGATTATGGCTGAGAGCAAACAGCTTGATATACGTTTCATAGAATTTCACCTTGCCAACCGAACGATAAATACTGATCTCATCCCCATAAACGAAGGAACAAAAGCAAAAGAGGCGAAACGGCACTCCCGCGTGGGATCGCATTTTCGCCTCTGAAGTCCGTTAAACACGACCGCCTGGGCGGCATGAACAAACTGAAAATGGTGGTCTCAGACTTTACCGCAACACAAGCTGAAATCGCTACCGTTGCTCGATTCCTCGCCTAGCGGAGTTCACAACTCAAACCTTGTGCGGAGCCTGAGACCATATGGCGGAAAGGGTGGGATTCGAACCCACGGAACCCTTTTGAGGTTCACTACATTTCCAATGTAGCCAATTCAACCGCTCTTGCACCTTTCCGAACTAAACAAATTGTCAAACTAAGCCGGCAAAACTGACCGGCTTATCGATCATCCGGCCGATTCTTCAACGATGATCGTTTCTTCGACGACGACAACGTCTGCAGCATCGCCGTCATCACCTAACCAACTGTACACAAATCCGGCCAAAAGTGCACCCAGGATCGGGGCGAGCCAGAAAAGCCAGAGTTCGCTGAAGGCCCAACCCTGTACAAAAACCGCCGGGCCCGTGCTGCGTGCAGGGTTGACCGAGGTGTTGGTGACCGGGATCGAGATAAGGTGGATCAAAGTGAGGGCCAACCCTATCGCGATCGGGGCAAAGCCTTTCGGTGCCCGCTTGTGCGTCGATCCGAGAATGACGACCAGAAAGAAGAACGTCATTACCACCTCGGCCACAAAGCAAGCGAGGATCTCGTATTTGCCCGGCGAGTGCTCACCGAAACCGTTTGCAGCAAAACCGCCTGCCAGGCCGAACCCGGCCTTGCCGCTGGCGATTATGTAAAGGATCCCGGCACCGGCGATACCGCCCAGGACCTGCGCAACGATGTAGGGCAATACATCCTTGGCGTCGAAACGCTTGCCGGCCCAAAGGCCGATCGAGACCGCAGGATTGAAGTGGCCGCCCGAAATGTGCCCGAGGGCGTATGCTCCGGTCAAGACCGTCAGTCCGAACGCAAGCGAAACGCCAGCGAATCCGATGCCCAAATTGGGGAAGGCGGCCGCGAGAACGGCGCTTCCGCACCCGCCCAGGACGAGCCAAAGCGTACCCAAAAACTCTGCTGTCAATCTTTTGGTCAATGGCATAACTTGATTTCCTCCGATTAATTTATGATCGCTTTATGAGGTTAGATATAGCCGTCGTATGTTAACCAATGAGTGCTGTTACGTTTCAAAAGGACTGAAAAGTAATGGCGGAGAGGGTGGGATTCGAACCCACGGTACCCGTTAAGGCACAGCAATTTTCGAGACTGCCCGATTCAACCACTCTCGCACCTCTCCGCGAATTTTCAATGATAAGGGTTTGCACTCAAAAATATCAAGTTCGCTTACTGTTTTCGTCTCGACCGAAAAAAAGACCGCAGTAATTCGCGGCAATCATCGGCCATTACGCCGGAGACGTATTCGATCCGGTGATTGAGTTCGCTGCCTTTGCCGATGCCGAAATGGGTGTCGACCGCGCCAAATCTCACGTCGTGAGCACCGAACACGACCCGGCCGACGCGGGCGGTCACCAGTGCCCCGGCACACATGGCGCACGGCTCGAGCGTCGAATAGACCGTGGCTCCGCTAAGTCGATAATTTTCGATCTTTGACGCGGCGGAACGAATAGCGACGATCTCGGCGTGGGCCGTAGGGTCATTGTCGGTTATTGTACGGTTGTAACCAGTTGCGATCAGGTCGCCGCCATCGCCGACGATGCAGGCCCCGATAGGCACCTCGCCCGCCTTTTGAGCTTCTAGTGCCGCATCAATTGCGACCCTCATCCAAGTTTCGTCAGTAAGTTCGGGCACGGCGATATTTTAACGCAATCTCGGCCAAATGAACCAACCTGCGCCGAAAGGCGGTTATTTCTTGCATCCCGCAGGCGAAAGTGTTAAACCATTAGTTGCAGGGAATTGACCGCTCGCCCCAAAATGTTCATTCCATTCGGCTTATGAGTGATGAGGTCCGGCTCGGAACGCAGACCACTGACGACGACATACACACCACCAGCATACCCGAGTCATTTCGGGCGTTTGCTGATGAGGTGCGCCGTCGCAATCAAAAGCCAAAAACGACACCGATCACGATCGCGCAGAAGCTGCAGCCGGCTGAATTCAATACGGCGATGGTCCACTTTTATCGCGGCGAGATCCAGCGGTCCAACATCTGGCGCAACCGGCTTGACGCGACGACCAACTGGGCTGTGATCACCGCCGGTGCGACGCTCTCGTTTGTTTTCAGTTCGCCGCAAAATCCCCACTTTGCTATCCCGATCAATACTATTCTTGTGTCGATATTCCTGTTCATGGAGGCCCGGCGATACCGCTATTACGAGTTGTGGGCCAATCGGGTGCGCGTCCTTGAAACCGGATATTTTGCACCGATGCTTTCGTCGCGGACGATACCGCCGGACAAGGAGTGGGCCGAACACATTTCTGCGGACCTGATCTCGCCGCACTTTACCATCAGCGAGTGGGAAGCTGTCGGAAGGCGATTGAGGGCCAACTATCTATGGATCTTCATTTTGCTGGGGCTCTGTTGGATGTTGAAGGTTTACATTCACCCGGGGCCGCCCGCCAGTATGTCCGAGTTTGTCGCAAGGGCATCGGTCGGGCTCGCTCCCGGATGGATGGTGATGACCTTTGTGTTGATGTTCAATTTCATCGTGATCTTTGTGGCATTTAGCACGCTCAAACTTAGAGATTCGTCGAGCGAGGTCCTGCCGCTTGAAGATTTCGAATGGCATCCGCTTAAACAGGTTTCGGAATGGGCCGAAAGCAATTTGAAACGACGCAATACGATCCGCCGATCAAAAAAGGCCCGTCAGCGCATGCGCAGCGTTCACAAGACCGAAAGTTAGTAATTTTATTGGAGAATAACCACTACTTATGTCAAACCCTTTAGGAGATCGCGGTAAAGCTCACGAATCAGAGTATTTTCACCGCAAGGAACAGGAACTGATCGCCAAGATGAAGGCAAAGCTCGAGGATGAGAGTGCCCGGAACTTAGCGATCAATTGCCCTAAATGCGACGGAACGTTGGTCGAATCGGATTTTGAGAATATCAAGATCGATGTTTGCGATAAGTGTTCCGGCGTGTGGCTGGACGCAGGCGAACTCACGCAGGTCGTAAACCAGGAAGAGAAGGACGGCGGTTGGTTCGGCAAGCTTTTCAGTTAGTTCCGGAGGTTAAAAAATGAGAGCTAAACTCTCACTCACTTTTGCATTGGGCTTGGCGATCCTGTTTGGAGCGTCAAGCATTTTTGTTTATCCGGTATCGGCACAATCGGCGCCGGCGGTCCGATCGAACAAGGTCGAAGAGCGTCAGCTTAAAAGCAAGTTGATGGCCCGCGATATGCCGTACCGTGTGATACTGCCGGCAAACTACACGTCGAAGAAAGGTGAAAGATATCCGGTCATCTATTTGCTTCACGGCCTGACCGGTAATTACAGGAATTGGGTCGACAAGACCGATGTCGAGCAGTTTGCGGCAGACTATGATCTCGTGATCGTCACCCCCGACGGCAATAACGGTTGGTACACTGACAGCGTTACCGCGCCGAACGACAAGTTTGAAAGCTATATCGTAAAAGAGCTGATCCCGGAAATCGAACGGGAATTTCGCGTTATCGCCGATCGCGACCACCGTATCGTGGCCGGCCTGTCGATGGGCGGTTACGGGTCGATAAAATTCGGCCTCAAATATCCGGAAATGTTTTCGCTTGTCGGCAGTTTCAGCGGGGCACTCGGGGCCGCATCGTTCACCGAAAAGAACGCGGGGCCGAATATCGGTAAGGGTATCGACCTGATTTACGGCCCGGAGGGAAGCGGGTCGCGTGCTGCAAACGACATTTTCAAGCTGGTCCGTGATGCATCGCCTGAAAAAATAAAAGCGATGCCGTTCATCTATCAATCGTGCGGGACCGAGGATTTTCTGATCGGCAACAATCGCGAATTTTTGGCTCTGATGAATGAAAAAAAGGTCACCCACGAATACCGCGAACATCCCGGCGTCCATGATTGGGTATTTTGGAACGATCAGGTCCGCGAATTTTTGGCCGTTGCTGCTCGCCGGCTCAAGAAATGATCAGGGTCACCTCGGCGAGGTGTTTGTCGCCTGATGTCGGTGTTTCTGTAGCCGGAGTGTGTGCTCGGGGTGTCGCCCGTGACTATATTTAACTATGCTTAATTTTGCGATCGAAACAGCTCGCCAGGCCGGACAACTGCTGCTCGAAAAATTTGACCGCGGCATAGCAATACATAAGAAAGGTGACATAAACCTCGTTACCGAGGCGGATCTGGCAAGCGAGGCCCTCATAATTGAACGCATCAAATCATACCACCCCAGGCATTCGATACTTGCCGAAGAATCTGGGAATGCGGTAGTGATCGGCGGCGAAAATACGTGGAAATGGATCATCGACCCGCTCGACGGTACGACGAACTTTGCCCATGGCTATCCTTGCTTTTGCGTAACACTGGCACTTGAACATGATGGCGAGATCGTGGTCGGGGTGACCTTTGACCCGACGCGAAACGAGTTGTTCGCCGCCGAGAAGGGTTGCGGAGCTTCGTTGAACGGCAAGCCTATCCGCGTTTCAAATTGTGAGAATCTTGGCGATGCACTTATCGTTACCGGTTTTCCCTACGACATCAAACATAGAGAGAATTTCGCCCGGCATTTGACCGAGATGCTCCTGTCAACCAGAGGCGTACGCCGCGACGGTTCGGCCGCGATCGATATGGCCTACGTCGCATGCGGCAGATTCGACGGCTTTTGGGAGGAGGGGTTGAATCCGTGGGACGTCGCGGCCGGCGTCCTGCTGATCGAGGAAGCCGGCGGACAACTCAGCTACTATGACGGCCGTCCATTTAGCATATACACGCCGCCGATCTGCGCCAGCAACGGCCTTCTGCATTCGCAGATGCTCAAAATACTCTCCTAGTCCCCTGAGGCCTAAGGTACGTATGCCGCAGGCACCGGCCGGTCATTTACCGCTCCAAAGACCACGGACGTAAATCCGGCGGTCGACCGTAGCAAGTACCAGGTCGTATTTGACGGCCTGAAGATCGCGACATCTGCCTTGGCGTCGCCGTCATAATCACCCACGACCGGCAAATCGCCCGGCACGCCCCACGATAATCCGTAGTAGTTAAAGGTGCCGGACGTAAGGATATAGAAATCCGGCAGGTTCGAGTCGGCAGTCGCTCGAAATACCGCGACGTCAGTTTTGCCGTCGCCGTCGTAATCGGCCGCGATCGGCTTGTCGCCGGCGGTGCCGAAGGGGAATGCCACATAAGAGCTATTCGAGCTCTGGTAAAAGTGCCAGGTCCCGTCGGCAGGGCGAAAAACGCACAGATCACCGATGCCGTCGCCGTCATAATCGACCATCTGCGGAATATCACCATTTGCACCGAATTGCTGAGCGAAAAACTGGCTGCCGATACTTCGCAGTTGATACCAGACTCCATTCGACGGCCTGAATACCGCTAGGTCAGCCCGTCCGTCGCCGTCAAAATCGTTTGGCATCGGTAGATCACCCGCGGCCCCGAACTGTATGGTCGTGCCGGTGGAGGTGGCGGAATTGAAAACGTACCACGTCCCGTTAGACGGCCGGAAGACCGCGAGATCAGTTTTGTTATCGCCGTCATAGTCGGCCGGGGCGATGCTGTCAGTGCCGAAGCCCCAAAGCTGAGCCGACGCAGAGTTGGTGCCGCTGTACTGGATGTTCCAGTTGTTGGCCGAGGGCCTGAAAGCTGAGATATCGGTCTTGCCGTCGGCGTCAAAATCAAATTGGGCTCGCGGCACGCGTTTGATCGTCACGTCATTGCCGTCGCCGCCCGTATAGCTGACGCGGAACGCTGTATTGAGAGCTCCGGCAAATATCGAGCCCTCAGGCAAACTGACAAACGTTCCCACGACCGGATCCGAGCCATCGTTGTTGATGATCTTATATTCATCGCCTATTACCGGGAGGTAGCCGTTCCATGGCAATGGTGCGAGCCTGGCGTTGGCAAGATTGACCGTACCGGTGACGTTGAGTTGATCATGGCCGCTGGATCCGGGAGCAGGGCCGGCGATCTTGCAAAGGTAAGTGCCGTTCGACGTAAAAGTGACGCCGTTTGAAAGATTGAGAATGCCCGTCGGCGAGGTCAGTGTCCCGGCGCTGATGACACCCTGGGTGACCGTGGTCGCTCCGACCGTGCCCGTTCCGCCAAATCCGCTCAACGCGAGGCCTCCGCCGGTCGTCGTTGGGTTGTTAACGGTCACAACGCTCGACGGAATGGATGCGTCAACCACGAAAATGCCGTTGTTCAGGTTGATAGGGCCGCTGAATCCTGATGCGGCGATAATTGCACTGGCCCCGCTGCCGTTCTTGGTCACGGCCCCCGAGCCTGAGATCAATCCGAAACCGACGATCCCGGCTCCGTCAACGGTCAACGGAAAGCTGCCGATCGAAATGATCGCAACCGTTGCGGTTCCGCCCGTCGCCGCCGAAAAGGTCTGCGGTCCGTTCAACGATATCGCCAGGTTGAACGTGGTGGTCCCGGCATTGACGGTCAGTCCGTTTACGAGCCTGATCGGGTTGCCCCCGAACGTATATGTCCCACCCTCGACGGTGATCGAGTTAAAGCTGGTCAGCAAAAAGAAATTGTTATTGTTAGTCTGCTGAAGCGCGGCCGCCGGGAAAACAAGGTCGTCACCCGCAACCGGGGCGACATCTGTGGACCAGTTCGCAGCGGTGTTCCAATTCGCGTCGCCGCCGCCGCCATCCCAAGTCTTTGTGGCCGAAAAGGCCGATGCGGCGGTTGAAAGTATCAAAGTGATCAGACACAGGTATCGCATATTTTGCTCCGCGGGACGAACGGCTTTCGTCGATTGCCAGCGAATTTATCACATACGCTGAAATGACGCCAACCTTCGGGCCGCCAAATTCGATTCGACTCATTTACCGTAGAAAGGTCGTGTGATAACCTTTGAAATTGGTTCAGGTCAATTATTTATGTCATGGTTTCGCCGGGACAAACCGAAGATCGAAGATCTTGAGATCGACGAGGAACGTACAGTCAAAACTGAAGGCATATTTGTAAAATGCCCCGAATGTGACAGCGCTTTATACAAACGCGAATTGAAGGAATCGCATGAGGTTTGCACTCACTGCGGTTATCATTTTCGCTATTCGGCCGAAGGCCGCCTGCGTGACCTTTTTGACGACGCCCGATACGAGAAACTGGACGAGGATGTGACATCCGGCGATCCGCTCGGATTTTTTGATTCCAAACCTTACACTGACCGGATCGATCAGGCGATAGCGTCGTCCGGACTGCCCGAGGCGATAATTTCGGCAAAGGGCCTGGCGGGCGGCCACTTGGTTTACGCCGGTGCGATGGATATGTCGTTCATCGGGGGTTCGATGGGATCCGCGGTCGGTGAAAAGATCACGCGGCTTGTCGAATACGCCGTACGTGATCGCGGTGCCGTGGTCATATTTTCAGCCTCCGGCGGTGCTCGAATGCAGGAAGGCACGCTGAGCCTGATGCAGATGGGCAAGATCTCGGCGGCTCTTGCTCGGCTGCACGAAGAACGGCTTCCGTTCATTTCCGTTCTCACCGACCCGACAACGGGCGGCGTTACAGCCAGTTTCGCTATGCTCGGCGACGTGATACTTGCCGAGCCCAAGGCTCTTATTGGTTTCGCCGGCCCACGCGTAATCGAACAAACGATTCGGCAGAAGCTCCCCAAGGGCTTTCAGCGGAGCGAGTTTCTGCTCGAACACGGAATGATCGACATCGTCGTCGATCGTCGCGAAATGAAAGAGACGATCGTAAGAATGCTGGATTTTATGATGAATCCGGCCATAACCGGTTGATTATGATCACTGACGTACTTGCTGAGATCTTAGAACGCGACCTGCTAAAACTCCGGGCCGAGGTGGAAAGCTACCGGAACGAACGCGACCTTTGGAAATTGAGCGGTGCGATTCCCAATTCGGCCGGCAACCTTGCACTGCATCTCGTCGGCAATCTGAAGCATTTTATCGGCGCGACCCTCGGCGGTGTCGAATATGTTCGTGACCGCGACCTTGAGTTTGCCGATACAGACGTGCCCCGCGACCAGATCTTGGCCGCGATAGACGAAACGCGGGCCGCTGTCAGCGAGACGCTGGCCAAGTTGACGCCGGCCGAACTTGCTGCCGAGTATCCCATTAACGTCTTTGGCCACTCGATGACGACCGAATTTTTTATAGTCCGCCTGGCGACCCATCTGGACTACCACCTCGGCCAGATCAATTACCACCGACGGCTCTTGGCCAAATAGGTCACCGTGAATTTCCGCGAGTCAGAATCTTATCTGCTCTCACTCGGCAATGAGGTTGCCGCGATGAAGCTCGGCCTCGAGAATATCCGGACGCTTCTTCACGAACTCGGCGATCCACAAAACAACTATCTGAAAATTCAGGTTGCCGGTACCAACGGCAAAGGCTCGGTCTGTGCGTTTGTGGGTTCTATTTGCCGCGAGGCAGGCATCAGTACAGGAATTTTCACATCGCCGCATCTCGTTTCGGTCACCGAGCGCATTCAGATATATGGCCGCCCGATCACGGAGGACGAATTTGCGGTTTATGCAGATAAAGTGCGCGATGCTTCGGAGAATTTGCTTGCCGACGGTAGGATTGAGTATCGTCCGACATTTTTTGAGCAGATCACTGCGATCGCATTGACCGCATTTGCCGGGGCGGGGGGCAGACTCGCAATACTCGAGACCGGACTCGGCGGCCGGCTTGACGCGACCACGGCGGCCCGAGCCGAGATTGCGGCGATCACCCAGATCGATTTTGATCACCAGGAGTACCTCGGGCAGACATTGACCGAGATCGCGTCGGAAAAAGCAGCGATAATTCATGATAGTTCCGCGGTCGTAGTCGGAGGCCAGAATCAAGAGGCCGGGACGCTCATCCGAAAACGGCTCGCCCAACTCGGGATCGAGGCTCGGCTGGGCGATGACGTTGCGGTCGAGGCCGACGGATCCGGCATTCGATTTACGACCGCATTCGATCGATATGAGGCCAGTAGGCTTGGTCTTGCCGGCAGACATCAGATCGAGAATGCAAAGGTCGCGATACTCCTTGCTGAAACGCTGTCGAGCTATTTCACTGTCTCGAGCCATAATATTTCGGCAGGGCTTGCTAATGCCCACCATCCCGGCAGACTCGAGCGGCAGGGACGGTTTCTGTTCGACGGAGCCCACAACGCCGCCGGTGCCGCGGCGTTACGGGCATATTTGGATGAAGAGATCAGATCGTCATTGACTCTCGTTTTCGCCGCGATGCGCGAGAAGGATATTGCCGCGGTGGCCGACCGCTTGTTTCCGAAAGCGTCGGTGTTGGTTCTCACGAGCCCCGACAATCCGAGGGCGATGCCGGCGGAGGAACTTGCAGAGTTTGCCGTCGGGCATTCCGATCAGTTGAGCGTTTATCTGACCGACCGTGTCCGTGACGCCTTAGATATTGCTCAGGAGTTGACGCCGGGCGACGGCACGATACTCATTACCGGTTCACTCTACCTTGTTGGAGAAGCAAAGAAAATATTGAATAATTAGGCTATGTATAAATTAGTTTTGATCCGTCACGGTGAGAGTCAGTGGAATAAGGAAAACCGCTTTACGGGCTGGAAGGACGTTGACCTTTCCGCAAAGGGCATCGAGGAGGCCCATGCCGCCGGCAGGCTGCTGAAAGCCGAGGGTTTTGAGTTTGACGAGGCGTACACATCGGTTCTTAAGCGGGCGATCCGCACACTTTGGATCGTCCTCGATGAAATGGACCTGATGTGGATCCCCGAGACAAAATCATGGCTGCTTAACGAGCGTCACTACGGTGCCCTGCAGGGCCTGAACAAGGCCGAGACCGCGGCGGAGTATGGCGAGGAGCAGGTCCTGATCTGGCGTCGCAGCTTTGACATACCACCGCATCCGCTCGAACCGACGGACGACCGATACCTCGGCCGGGAAATGCGATACCGCTCGATAGACGCCGCCAGTTTTCCAAAGGCCGAGTGTCTAAAAGACACGGTTGCCCGGGTCGTGCCGTATTTTCAGTCTGAGATAATGCCCAAGATCAAGGCAGGCAAGCGCCTGATCGTTGCGGCTCACGGCAATAGCCTGCGGGCCCTGGTGAAGTATCTCGATAACATCGCTGACGCTGATATCGTCAATTTGAATATTCCGACCGGCGTGCCGCTCGTATATGAACTTGACGCTGACCTCAAGCCAATAAAGAGTTACTATCTCGGTGACGCTGACGCGGTCAAGGCCGCACAGGACGCCGTCGCGAATCAGGGAAAGGCGAAATAGGCCGTTGCAATTACCATTGCCGACGACCCGCAGGATCCAGGCCGGCAACCGGAGGAAATACTATGCTCAAACAAACGCTGCTGGCAATTTCACTTGTATTCCTTTTTACGGTTGCCGCCGCCGCACAACAGTTTTCGATCAAAACGGATTACGGGTTCCTGTTCGTGCAAAATGATCCGGTGCGGTCGTACACGATCGAGATCAGGGGAAAGAGTGTCAAGGCCGAGACCTCAAGCGAGAATCCGGCATTTACCATCGACGGGATGCTGGTTCAGATAGTTTTTGCAGATGCCAAGGATTTCGGGACACCTGTCAAAGGGCTTTCAGATGAAAAGATCCTCGACATTCACCGAAAATGGGAAACGGATTATCTATCCGGTCCGTTCGAAGCTCAGCTGAAGGTAACGTCGGAATTCAAGACGGTCGGGGGGCGGACCGCCAATATTTGGAGCTTTGCACGTCCGAAATATAATGAAGAATTCGACCGCGACTGCTTTATTACCGTTGTCGTCGGAACGCACGTGATGGGCCTGAGTTCGCCGGTCACCAAAGGCGAAAAACTCGATCGGTATACAAACCTGCTGACCGAGATCGTTTCGACGATGCGCTTGAGCGACAAACCCTTCGATATCGACGAACTCGCCTCGAAATTCAAGGCCAAACGGCAGGTCGGCTGAGGCGGCCAAAATGAGGTAGTTTATGAAAGATCTATTTAGGACATTGGTCATCGCGGCGTTTGTCACCGTGGCCGTTTCGACGGCCGCTGCACAGCGAACCGGCAATGTGTCGGACGGAGAGATCGCCGGCGGGCTCAAAGAGGCTCTTTCGAAGGGCGTTTCGACCGCTATCAAGTCGCTCGGTAAGGAGAATGGCTTTCTCGGCAACGTCCGCGTCCGCATCCCGCTGCCTAAATCGCTGCAGAAGGTCGAGAAAGTCGTTCGTGTCGCCGGCCAGGGCAAGGCGGTCGACGAATTTGTCGCCTCGATGAACCACGCCGCCGAAAAGGCGGTGCCCGTCGCGGTGGACGTTTTTGTCGATGCGATCAAAAAGATGACGTTTGACGATGCCCGACAAATACTGTTCAGCGGGAAGGATGATTCGGCCACGCAGTTCTTTCGGAAGAACAGCGAAGAGACCTTGCGCGAGAAATTTCGCCCGATCGTCGAAGAATTTACCGAAAAGACCGGAGTTACTCAGAAATACAAGGCGATGATCGGCAAGGCCGGTTTTACCGCGCAATTCCTCGGAAAGGATGCCACGGATCTCGACGGCTATGTCACCCAGAAGGCACTCGACGGCCTGTTCCTGTTAATCGCCGACGAAGAAAAGAAGATACGAAAGGACCCTCTCGGTCGCACGACGAGCCTGCTCAGGAAAGTATTCGGGATACTGCGGTAACGACCAACGATGACCTGGCAAAAAGTCGTTTTCATTCTGCTGGTGCTGGTCTGCCTTTCGCCCTACGGCTCGCCTCCGTTGGCATTGGCGTTGGGATTGGCGATCGCTTTAACCATCGGTAACCCGTTTCCTGAACTCGGCGGCAAGCCGACCAAATATTTGCTGCAGGTTTCGGTCGTGCTTCTCGGATTTGGCATGAATCTTGGGGCGGTCGTCAAGGCGGGCAAAGACGGCATCGTGTTTACGATCGGAACCATCTTCGGGACCCTGTTGCTGGGCTCTCTGGTCGGCAAGCTTCTGAATGTCCGTGCCAAAACCTCGACGCTGATATCGAGCGGGACGGCCATTTGCGGCGGAAGTGCGATCGCCGCGGTCGCCCCCGCGATCGATGCCGACAAGGACGAGATGTCGGTTTCGCTGGGTATTGTGTTCGTGCTAAATTCGGTGGCGCTGTTCCTGTTCCCGCTCATTGGCCATGCACTGGACCTCTCACAGAACCAGTTTGGGGTATGGTCCGCCATCGCCATACACGACACGAGTTCGGTGGTCGGGGCGTCGAGCGTTTACGGCCCGGAAGCACTCGCGATCGCCACGACCGTTAAGCTCGCCCGTGCGCTATGGATCGCACCCGTTGCACTTATCTTCGCCTATCTCTACCGCGACAAGGATTCGACAGCCAGGACAAAAGTCGCTATCCCGTGGTTCATCTTTCTATTTCTCGGTGCGACCGTCGTTCGCAGCTATGCTCCCGTGACGGTCATGATACCGAGTGTTTTCGACGCTTTGGTCAATCTCGCCAAGGCCGGAATGACCATAACGTTATTCCTCATCGGGGCGAGCCTGACGCGGGCGACCATCAAGTCGGTCGGCGTCCGTCCGCTTTTACAGGGCGTTACGCTCTGGATCGTCATCTCGCTTGTCGCACTTTTCGCGGTGCTTCGCGTTTTGTAGTCGGGATTTGCTAAAATACTCGTTTCGGCCGGACTCAGAATTCTGTTCTGTTATGAGTATCAAGCAGATAACCGTGCGCGGCGCGCGCCAGCATAATCTCAAGAACATCGACGTGGATATCCCGCGCGACAAATTTGTCGTGATCACGGGACTTTCGGGATCGGGGAAATCGTCGCTTGCCTTCGATACGATCTACGCCGAGGGCCAACGGCGCTACGTCGAATCGCTCTCGGCCTATGCCCGGCAATTCCTCGATCAACTCGAAAAACCCGATGTTGACAGCGTCGAGGGCCTGAGTCCGGCGATCTCGATCGAGCAGAAGACCGTTTCGCGCTCGCCGCGTTCGACCGTCGGCACCGTCACCGAGATATATGATTTCCTGAGATTGCTGTTTTCGTCCGTCGGACAACCGCATTGTCACCAGTGCGATGCTCCGATCACGCGGCAATCGGTCGATCAGATAATTTACGGCGTTTCCGACCTTCCCGAAGGCGAACGTGTAATGATCCTCGCCCCGATCGTTCGAGGGCGAAAAGGCGAGTTTAAGAAGGAACTCGAAAAGCTTCACAAGGACGGATTTCTTCGGGCTCGGATCGACGGCGAGTTGCGCCAGCTTGACGAGGATATCATTCTCGATAAACGCAAGAACCACACGATCGAGGTCGTCGTGGACCGTCTATTGGTCAAGAACGGCGTCAAAGATCGCCTTGCCGAATCGGTCAAAACAGCGCTTAAACTTACCGGTGGTGCCGTGCTCATTTCGGTGATCGACGGCGACGAGAAGCTCTATTCCGAAAAAATGGCGTGCGTTAATTGCGGCATAAACATCGCGCCGCTCGAACCGCGTTCGTTCTCGTTCAATTCGTCATACGGTGCGTGCAAACGTTGTCAGGGCATCGGGACGGTGCTCGAGATCGACGCCAACAAGATCGTGCCGGATCAGAACGTACCCGCGGGTAAGGTGGATTTTCTGTGCGGCATCGACCCGGCCGGAGCGACATTTCTCAAGGCGGCACTTGCGGCCATAATCGAGAAATTCTCGGGCGGCGACAAACTCGAGCCGCCGACCGGCAAAGAGAGGCAAAAAACGTCGCGTCGCAAAAAGGCCCGTGATGGCGGTTCGGATGATAACGAACAGGTCCAGAGCCTACTCGACATCAAGTTTGCCATTCTGCCGGCCGAGGTTCGCGACGCGTTCTTCAACGGCACCAAAAAACGCCTGACGTTCCGGCACGGCGATTACAAATACGAACGCGACTGGCTCGGGGCTATGCGGGCGATGCGCGAGCGGATCGAGAATCCGCCGTCAGAAAAGATTCGGGCCGCACTCGAAGATCTGATCGCCCCGACGCCCTGTCCGGCTTGCAGCGGCAAGCGTCTTCAGCCTGAGAGTTTGGCAGTCAAGGTTAACGGTTACGGCATCGCGGACTATACCGAATTGCCGATCGCTGATGCCGCCAAGCGTTTTGCGGCGATCAAGCTCGGTGCACGTGACGAAAAAGTAGCCGGGCTTGTCCTCCGGGAGATACAGAACCGCGTAAGCTTTCTTGACGCGGTCGGCCTCGGGTACCTGACGCTCGATCGGGCGTCGGCAACGCTCTCCGGCGGCGAAGGCCAACGGATACGGCTCGCGACCCAGATCGGCTCTCAGCTGCGCGGCGTGCTATACGTCCTTGACGAGCCGAGCATCGGGCTGCATCCGCGGGACAACCGGCGATTACTCGATACGCTGCACCAGCTTCGCGACCTCGGCAACACGGTTCTCGTGGTTGAGCACGACGAAGAAACGATAGAGCACGCCGATTATGTCATCGACCTCGGCCCGCTGGCCGGAACACACGGCGGTGAGGTGGTCGCCACCGGCACGCCCGCCGAGATCAAGAAGAACATGCGCTCGCTGACCGGGCAGTATATGAACGGCAAACTCGCGATCGAGGTGCCCGAACTCCGCCGCCTGCCAAACGGCCAGCGGATAAAGGTGAAAGGCGCCAGGGCATTTAATCTTAAGAACATCGATGTCGAATTTCCGCTCGGACTGCTGACGGTGGTGACTGGCGTTTCGGGTTCTGGGAAATCGACGCTTGTCGAAGAAATACTCTATCCGGCGCTGTATCGCCACGTTTATCGGTCGGCGGTCGAGCCTCTGGAGCATGACGTCGTCGAGGGCCTCGATCTGGTCGATAAGATCATCGAGATCGACCAAAAGCCGATAGGCCGCACGCCGCGATCCAATCCGGCAACTTTCACGGGCCTGTTCACGCCGCTTCGCGAACTGTACGCGATGTTGCCCGAGTCGCGCACGCGTGGCTACAAGGCCGGCCGGTTCTCATTTAACGTCAAAGGCGGCCGGTGCGAGGCGTGCGAGGGCGACGGGATGAAGCGGATCGAGATGAACTTCCTGCCCGACGTTTATGTCACCTGCGACGTGTGCCGCGGACACCGTTACAACCGCGAGACGCTCGCCGTGCGTTTCAAGGGGCTGTCGATCGCCGATATGCTCGACACAACGATCGAGGACGCTCTTCCGCTGCTGGAAAATATTCCGGCGATCAAAAAGGTGCTCGAAACGCTGCTCGATGTCGGCCTCGGATACATCAAACTCGGCCAATCTGCGACCACTCTATCGGGCGGCGAGGCTCAACGCATCAAACTCGCAAAGGAGCTGTCAAAACGAGCTACCGGCAAGACTATTTACATCCTCGACGAACCGACGACGGGCCTACACTTCGCCGACGTCCATAAGCTGCTCGACGTACTTCAAAAGCTGGTCGATACCGGCAACACGGTCATTGTCATTGAGCATAACCTCGATGTAATAAAATCGGCCGATCATATCATCGATCTCGGGCCCGAAGGCGGCAGCGGCGGGGGCCGAGTCGTCGCGACCGGCACTCCGGAAGAGGTCGCCCGTGTCAAAAAGAGCTACACCGGCCGGGCGTTAAAGGCTGTCCTTCAATGAAATTCGAAACACCGACGAGTTGATACAAAAATAGCCGGGGACTGATGTCCGCGGCTATTTTTTCATCCTTAGATCAGATCGGACCCTGGTCAAGTCGTCTTTTTGAAGAAGACCTTCGTCGTGTCTTTTTTGAGCTTGCCCCAAACGGTGTGAATTACGGTCTTGCCGGCAGCTTTGGTCTTAACGAGCTTGAAGAGGAGATCGCCCTTTTTGAACTCAGAGGTGCACGGTTCGCTGCTGCCGTATTCGACTGGCATACAGTTCTCAAAATAGAGCGACAGCGTCGTGGCAGTCGCCTTCGGCGTGAGGATCAGCTTGGACAGGGTGTCCGAGTTTTCGCCCTCGGTGTAGGTGACGTAACGGCCGCCCTCGGTTTCGCCGAACTCGATCTTCGCCCAGCTCGAATACGAGCGGGTCTCAGCGGCGTTCATACCCGAGGCGATGCCCTCATAGGTCGCGACCCACGAGAGCGGAAACGACTGAGCATTTGCCGCGACGGCGGCGGCAATTGTCATAAATGCGATAAAAAGTAGTCTTTTCATTGGTTCAATTTTTTGTGTAACGCTTTCCATTAAATTTATAGAGGTGGACACGGCCAGCTACTTCGCAACTCCCCTGACGACGGGCAATGAGTTCGAGATCTGACGAATCGGCCGAGAACTTGTGAAAATAAGAGATGTCGATCGTCTGGTCGAGTGACTCGATCGTGGCGGGTGATGCCTTCAGGATCGCGATCACATCGTCCTTACCAAGCGGTTTGAGCACACGAGCAGTGATCTCGTTCCATCTTCCGCCCTTTACCGACCAAAACGTGATGCCGCTTGCATCGCAGTCGTTGACCGTCAGGCCAACGATCGCTTCCTTATTGGTCTTGGCGACGACCTTGAATTCGCCGTCTGCCTTGCCGCCGGCCTTAAGTGTCAGCAGAGAATCCGTCTCGGCGACGATACGGGCCGATGAGCCCGTGATCGACGACGGAGCTGTTGAATAGATCTCGCGGGCCGTCTGCGAATGACCGGCCGCCGCGAAGATCATCGATATGAGTACAACTAAGCCAAACTTTTTCATTATTTTCTGACGAATTTTGCTCCGTCAAATTCCCACTCGGCGAGAATGAAATCATCGCCGCCCGAGTTTGAGCACTCGTTACATGCCGCTTTGACGGTCTTGCCCTCGCGGGGCAGAAGGTAGTAGAAGGGAAATCCGTCGGCGGACGCGGTTTCGTCGTCAGCCGCCTTTTTTCGGTTGAAGAGTTTTGCCGCGTCAATGCTCGACAGTTCCTTAAAGACGCCGGGGGTGATATTGGTCCACTTGTTGCCGCTGACGCTCCAAAATTTGACAAATCCGCTGCAAGCCGGCCCGCACCCGTTTTCGGCGTGGGCGACGATATAGCCGCCGCCGGTGCGTTTGAACAGAGCGATCTCGGCCCAGCCTTCCCACGGGCCCTCGAGGCGCAGGTAGCCATTCTTGATGTCCTCGATCTTGATCAGCGATCGGCGATAGGCATCCACCTTCGCCTTGCCCTTGATCGTCGTGCCCGAGGCATCCCGTGAATACGCCGCATTCGGCATTGCCAGAAAATAGTCGGTCACGGTTTTGAGCTGCGCCATTGACGCGGTCGCCGACAGTACAAGAATTGCCAGCGTAAATAGTAGCTTATTCATAGTTTTAGAGGTATGCCGAGAGTTTTACGGTCTTCCCGCACATCGAATCAGTGACGACAAAGAGCACATCGCCCTTTCTGCCCTTATTCGCCAGTCGGATCTCACGGCCGGCCTCGCAGGTAATGCTGGTCGACGAGCTTTTGTTGATCTCGACGAAGCCGCTGCCGGTGTGGATCTGAACGTCCGCGTCGGTGTCGTTAACCAACTTAAAGCTAGCAGCAGACTCGGCTGCTGCGTCCGTTGATTTTTGTTCGACGGTAAAAGCGGCAACCGTACCGGCCGCGATAAATAATGCAAGCAAAATTGTTAAGTAACGCATGATTTCCCCCTTGTGGTCCTATTATTCCGGGCTTTCCGGATATTCGTATTCGTTAAATACTGTGCCGTTCCATTTGAACGACTTGACGGCTACTCCACCGTCTCCATTGGTGCCGCCGGCGACCGCACTGAGCACCTTGTCGCCGCCGCTGAACTGAAAATACAGCGGGACTTCGACGCCGTCCTTGAGTTTTGTCTTTTCTTCAAACGCAGGTGCGTTTCGCAGGATGGCGATGACCTCGTCATTGTCGATCATCGGTGCGTGGTCCGATGTGACGTCCTCCCAGGTTCCTGCCTTGTAATCGAGAAATAGCAACTGGCCCATACAAACGCCCTCTTCGCACATATTTGTGGCAACGCCGACGATAACGCCCGACTTTTTGTTAAATATTTGGACACTGCCGAAAACTTTACCATTACCGTCCTCACCGGTGATCTCTTTGACCGGAATATCAAACGAAAGGTAGCCGTTCTTCGGGCTTTCGCTTTCGATCCAGGCGGCCCGCTTTTTAGCGTCGGCCTTGATGTGGTCCGTCGGGATGGCAAGAAAGTAGTCACGAACGGTCATCTTTTTGACTTGTCCGAAAGCCGTCAGGCTGAATGTGACGGCAATAGCCGCTAACACAATAGTTTTTTTCATAATTTCACCCATTGATCATTTCGGCCAATCGCCTCGACCGTACTTTTCGGATCGTCAAGTTGATCGCCGTTCAGATAGTTCAGCGAGAAAAAGCGAAAGGTGGTATCAAAAAAAACGCCGGCGATACGGCGTTTTTTCAGGTACTTAACTCGACGTAATTGGACTTTCCCTCGGGCGGACGCCGTCGTGGCCGATCAACGGGTAAGATCGGCGAGTAGTTTCTCGGCAGCGGTCTTATCGGTGATGTTAATCGTGACGAAATTTACCGCCGAAATTTTCGGTTTCTCATTGACGACTCGGCTTTGTTTCTTAAAGTAAAGGTTGTCCGCTCCGGTCCCGTCAGCGACCAGAGTTAATCGCCAGTATCTGCCGCCGACGACCGCATTGTCTTCCATCTCGATGTTGTAACTTTTGTCCTTGCTTATTTTATCGAGCGGACAGGTGTACGTTTCAATCGAGCCGGCGACAGGTTTGCCGCCCTCAAACTCGTATTGGGCCTCGGTTATGATAAGCGCCTTTTTTGACCTGTCCAGATAGCGGTACGCGACATACCTTGCCCTGCCGCTTTGGAAATTGTATTCGATCGTGTTGATCACGACGCCCTTTACCAATGCGGTCTCACTGCCAATTCTGACCCTCGTCGTTTGGGCATGGTACGAACTCGCTGAAAGAAAAAGCAATGACAGCACGAATATGTATTTCATATCAAAGGTCTGTAAAACGAAGAATGCCGATCGCTCGGCATTCTCGCTTTAGTTTAGCCTGAAAACAATATTATTGATCCGTTGACTCGCCGCCAACGTAATCGGCCTTGTCGTCCGTAACCGATACTTTAATTGTGAAGGTACGGGCCCGCTTACGGTCCGAGTTATTGATGCTGACGACGTATTTTTTGGTTTGTCCGGCAAGGACCGACAAGTAACCTTCGCCGTCCTGCCACTGATCAACATTTTCCACGCCGTTTGCAAGGTTGAGTCCGATCACCGGGAACTCGTTCGTTTTTGATATCGCTATGTCACCCGAGGCGGTAAAGTTTATGACCTGGCCCTCGCGTACTGAGATCGAGTAGGTTTTCATATCCTTTGGGCCGACGGTAATGGTCATCGTTTTCGAGCTTGCGCCTTTGGCGAACACGACCGGCGTCTGTGCCGAGGCAGCAACAGCCGATGCGGCAACAATCGCGACGGCAAATATCATAAGCAAAAGTATCTTTTTCATTATTTTTTCCCTTGCGAACGGCCTAGCTTATCGGCTGGCCGGGCTCCATTTCAAATTTAATATCAAGTGTAAATGCTGCAGGTTTTTTTGTGCGGGAGCCGGTTGAATTAAGCTCAACGCGGATCAAATAGTAACCCTCGGCCGGGCTCGGTTCCAGAAAGTCGTATCGGGCGCCGTTTGGTGCCTTTACTGTGTAGCCGATGTATTTATTGTCCGATTCGAGAGCGACTTCCCAAACGTCGCCCTTGTCAGCCCAGATCTCGTACAAAGCGTATCGTTTTCCTGAGATCGAACCCTTAACCTCGACGGAGTTTGCACCTTCGGGCAAACCGATGCGCTTCTTGGACTGCGCGGAACCCTCTGCGGCCGAAAATCCGATGATCGTCAGCACACACAGAAAGACAAGTGCCAGTTTTAGTGATCGGGTCATATAGATCAGTGTCCTTCACTATCAACTAGCGATAATTGCGCTGGTTTCGTATCATTATTTTTTGCCCGGTGCATGCGATCTTGAACTATGACGCTCAAGATGTATAACAGCGGCCGGCAAGCGGCCGATCGGGATCTGATAAACTACGAATTCGAACATCAGCAAGGGAAATAAAATGAGTCAAATATCAGAAGAGATAGTTTTAGACGCTTTACGGCAGATCATCGACCCCGATCTGCGAAAGGACATCGTTACCCTCGGTTTTATTCGCGACATGGTGATAAGCGGCGGTGACGTTTCGTTTACCATCATGTTGACCACGCCGGCGTGCCCGGTCAAAGAAGAGATGGAATCCGATGCGACCGCGATCGTCTCGAATCTCGAAGGCGTCACGAGCGTCAACGTCCGGATGGACGCCGAGGTCCCGCAGGGCCGCGGCATCGCCAACAATGTCGCAATTCCGGGTGTCAAAAACATCATCGCCGTCAGTTCGGGTAAGGGCGGCGTCGGCAAATCGACGGTCGCGGTCAACCTAGCGGTCGCACTTGCCGCCGATGGGGCCAAGGTCGGTATCATGGACGCCGACGTTTACGGCCCGAATATCCCAATGATGCTCGGTTCAGGCTATGACCAGCCCGAGGTCGAAAACGGCCAGCTTCGCCCGGTCGAGGCCCACGGGATCAAGATGATCTCGATGGCCGTACTCGTTCCGCGTGACAAGCCGATGATCCTTCGCGGACCGATGCTGCATGGCGTCGTCCGGCAGTTCTTGTCGGATGTAAATTGGGGCGAGCTCGATTATTTGATCGTTGATATGCCGCCCGGGACCGGTGACGTACAGCTCAGCCTTGCGCAGCTTGTGCCGGTGCAGGGTGCCGTCCTGGTGACGACGCCGCAAGCGGTTTCGCTCTCAGACGTACGTCGAGCGGTCAAGATGTTTGAAACGGTCAATGTACCGGTGCTGGGCGTGATCGAAAATATGTCGTATTTCATCGCGCCCGATACCGGCAATAAATACGAGATATTCGGCAGCGGCGGCGGCCAGATGCTGTGCGACGAATACGGCCTTAATCTGCTCGGTGAGGTGCCCATGGGTATGGAGGTTCGCGAGGGCGGCGACAACGGCGTCCCGGTGGTCGTTTCGTTCCCCGATTCACCGCAGGCCAAAGCCTTCAGAAAGGTCGCCGAAGAGGTCGCTCGGCAGGTATCGATCGAGGCAATGAAGCCGGAACTCGTCATTATGACCCGCGGTCAGTAACCGCCCGGGGGCGGTCGATATTGACAAAACGCCAGGAATTGTTAATATTGATTTTAATGTAAGGATTCGGCTTGGCGAATCGTTATTATCGTTATCATTGAGCAAAAGGAGTCATAAATTCTATGTCAGCTGTCGCAGCACCGTCATGTGATCTAAATGTTACCGAGGCCGCATCGATCGAGATCAAAAAGTTCTTGGCGTCGGAAGAAGACCTGCCGGAAACGGCCGGGCTCAGGGTTCGCGTCGTTCCGGGCGGATGTTCGGGATTTCAGTACAGCCTCAATATCGAGGAAGAGTCCCGCCAGGGTGATTTCGTTCTGGACAAGTACGGTATCAAGCTATTTGTAGATATGTTTTCAGCACAGTATCTTGACGGTGTCGTTGTCGATTACACGTCGAACATGATGGGTTCGGGCTTTACGTTCGAAAACCCGAATGCGACCGGCGGCTGCGGCTGCGGCACGTCTTTCTCAGCTTAATTTGCCGCTGAGATCCAACATCAATCCGAGGCCGGAATTATTTTCCGGCCTTTTTTTCATTTAGTTTGGAATGCCGCCGCGCTTAGGCGTGTCTTGAAATATCACAGGACAACTGAAGGAACGCTGCAGGCGGGGTGGAGAAGACGGGACGAGCCGATCCAAGGGTCGGTTCGTCCCATTTTCAGCGCGTTTGCAATCTGACCGCCTATAAGCGATAATGATGGTTAGCTTTGGTAGAACGAATAATCAAAAAATAGTTCAGCGTAAATTTGCAGCGTTGGTTTTTGGTACAACGCGGCTATTTGTTGTTTATATAGGATAGGTGATCCGTTCACCGCTTTCCACACTATCCTCGTTCTTGATCTAAATAACGGAGAACTAATTGATGAATTTTAAGAAGACCTTTCTCGTAGCGGTATGCACGTTGCTTGCCGCGACTGTTTTTGACGGAACCGCAATGGCGCAGCAGCGGGATCGGGTTGTAAAAACAACATCCAGCCAGCCGACCAATCAGCCGCCGGTTTTCACACCGGCTCCGCAGGACAGTTCGAGAACGACGTCTTCGTCGCGGCCGACGCTAACTAATCAAATAGTGGTCGTCAACCCATCGACGCCGGAAAAGCCGATGGTCAAAAAGACCGCCTCGTCAATGTCTACCGCTGGATTTGCCGCCGGCCGCACCGCTTACGGTGCCGGCATCAGTGCAAAGATAATGGCGGGGATCCAGGCTCGCTACGGTATTCCATACCTTTACGGTTCGACTGGCCCCAATCGTTACGATTGTTCGGGATTTGTATGGAGCGTGTTTAATGAGGCAGGCGTTCCGTTCACCAGAGCGAGTGCACGCAGCCTATGGTCAATGTCCGAAGAAGTTTACGGCGATGACCGGTTCAAGTTCGGAACACTTGTGTTCCTCAACGGACTTGGACATATGGGGATCGTAGCCGACGAAAACGGCTTTTACCATGCTTCGTCGAGCAAAGGTATCACTTATTCGCCGTTCAAAGGATACTGGTCAAGCCGCATCGTGGGTTTTCGTAAGCTGAATCCGCAAGGCGGTTCGGTCGATCCGACGGAAAGATAATTTTCAATAAAAATGTACAAAGAAAGGCCCGGCATCAACGAATGCCGGGCCTTTTACATTTTAGCGTGTTGGTCAGACGATAAAACCCGGTCGTGAATGCGGGTCCTTGCGTTCGTAGACAACGGCGATCTTATCGATCGCAACGTAAGCGACTTCGCCGGATTCGTCTCTCAGGTACACTACACCTCCCTTGACGTCGATAACCTCGCCACAAAACGTAGCATTAACTCCACAGGTAACGTCAACGTTCTTGCCCATCAAATTTCTCAAAAGTTCTTCCATTAGATCGATCTCCGTTGGCCAACGAAACTCAGATTCGGTCAAGGTATTCTAACCCTTTGGGGGGCGTTTCGTGAAATCATGTGCCTGTGGTCCCGACCGACCAGGTCGCAATATTGGCGAGGCGTTATCAGGAATTTGTCGTCTGAGAACCTCCGCGTGTAGTTTTTCACGATCTTGCGCGTATATATCCGCGTGCGAGGAAATCGACTGTTGTAAACATCGCCTAAAAACATGAAATTGCTATGGTTTGGCAAGCTGTTGCGGCACGACGATTGCGTCGATCATGGTAAAGGTCAATTGCAAACAGTGATCCTCACGATGTTTGATAATCGGGGAAGTGGGGCGCGTGACCAGCGCCAAACGGCATTACCGTACTAGATTCTGAGGCGACAATGCACTCAGAACAATTAGAATACGGCATTTTCCTGCTCTTCAACTGCCAAAGGACCGACCCATTGTGCCGGCCCGAGTGCGGAGGTGACTATCATGAAAAGAGATAGTAGAGAGCGATGGAACTCGCTCGTTAGGTGTTTTTCGATCGGTGTGGTGATCATGTTGATAGCGGCGGCCCAGGCCGCGTTGTGCCAAGATCTCCCGCCGACCTATTCGACAATGACAACAATTCCAACGGGATCGTATGTGATCCCAATGGACAACGTAAATCAGGCGGTCGGAACCCCATTCAACATCAAGGCATACGGACTCGCAAACCGCCTATTGCAAAACAATATCCCGCTCTATTGGGTGATCAAGGCCGGCAAGGCAAAGGATGACGCTGATTTCAGCGTTATGGCCAAGCGCATCAAGCCTTCGTCGCTTGCCACCGCCTCTCGGACATTTTCCGGCGGACCGCTGGTAGTTTTGCCGCAGTATCGAGATCAGGCGTTGGCGTTCATCAATGCATTTGGCAACAACGTGGCGGTTTTTGAGACCACGGCGGCCGTGGATGTGCCGGTTCGGTATGTTCTTTCACACAAGCCGCTGATCGCTGTCGGCAGTGTAAATTCAGCGATCCATACGGATCTACTGGACTACGCTCTGATCCCGAACTATGTGGCTGTTACGGATACGACTGTCAACGCCGGCACTTGCGTTACCCTGGTTACCCAGGCTCACACCGAGGATCCGAGGGCGATCACCAATATCAAGGCATTCGTCCAATCGGGCGGTAACTTTCTAGCCCAGTGTGCCGCGGTAAATACGTATGAGAACATAGTTCCGCTCGGACAATTTCAGACCAATCGAGGCTATGTCATCGACAATGTTGATACTGATCTGACGTATCCCAACGGCGACATGCCATATTCGCAGTTCATCGGTGCTCTGAGGTCCAAGCCGGGCGGCAGGGAACAGGACTGGATGCTGTCTAATTCCAATTTTATTAACAACACGTTCATCGCCGCACAAAATTCGGGTGCGTATACCGATCACTATGCTGCCACAATATCCAAGTTATTCTACGCGGGTAAGGGCGGAATGGTAGCTTATCTAGGCGGCCACGAATACGCAACCGGCGGAAACGACGTCGAGGTGATAAACGGACAGAGGATGCTTCTGAATATGGTCCTCCAACCCCCGTCGAGGCCGACGGCCTGCAACATCGATCTGACATCGCCGGTCGTATATGGCCACAAACTGGTCACGATCCACGACGACTATATCAATATCGGTGAGGTGAATCCCGGCGACACGATCCTTTGGGAGATCATATACGTGAATACCGGTGACGGAGCCGCTAACAATTTCCAGATCAATGAGGCTCTACCCTCGGGTGTGACGATGATCGGTTCGCCGACCATCGAGCTTTTTGGCACCGGAACTTCGGCTTCGATCAACCCGATCTACAATGGAACCGGCACGAACGACCTGCTTGCCAGCGGAGCCGCTCTCGGACTGGGCGGGGCGATCCATGTATCGATCATCGCGTCGATAAATTGGGACAGCATTGGACACATCGCAAATCAAGCAAGTGCCACAAGTACGAGCTATCCGGGTTCGGTCATGACGGATTCGCTTGATCAGACGATGCCGATGGAGCCCAATGCCGGACTTAATCCGTGTGTTGTAATGGGGCCCGACAAATGCATTGACCAAGACCCGCACCACACTGACGGTATCGACCCGACGTATTTCGAGGTAATGCTCTACCCGACCGCGGCCATGGTCTCGATCTCGGGCAGAGTGACTTTGGAAAACGGTACAGGTGTGCCCGGAGCACTGTTGACACTAACGGAACTCAGCACCGGAAATGTTCTGACGGCGAGAACGAGTCCGTTTGGCTACTATTCGTTCAGCGATCTTCCGGTCGGCGAGACCTATGTGCTTACAGTAAACCGAAAGGGACTGACGATAGCCAATAATCCGTTGAATTTCACCTTGATGGAGGAACTCACTGATCTTGATTTTACGGCCGTACCGGCCACTGCCGCTCGGTCAAGATGATGCGATCGCCGATAGATCTTTAATTGAGGAGGATGAAGCCTTGCCTCATCCTCCATTTTTCATAACCGCCGGCCTGAAAGGGCCCATTTGCTTTTAGAGTTTTGCGGAGCTGCGGTCGAGGCGGCGGCTGAACCACCCGCCTGATATGACAGAGCGGCCGCAATCACGGCGAGGTCGGTGTCGGACTCGGTGATCTCGGGCGGCTTGTGGCGTTCGTTAAATCGCGGGATGAATCCCGTATCGAGCTTGCCGTCGATAAACTCCTGGTCCTCCATCAACGCCCGAAAGAAGGTAAGTGTGGTCTTGATCCCGCCGACCTCATACTCCATTAACGCCCGCCGCATACGGTCGATCGCCTCGTGGCGGGTCCGCGCATGTACCGCCAGTTTTGAGATCATGGGATCGTAGTAGATCGAAACGTCAGCCCCCTCATAAACGCCTCCGTCATCGCGAACGCCCGGGCCGTGAGGGAGCCTGAGACGTGTAATGCGTCCCGGCGACGGCATGAAGTTGGTGTCAGGATCCTCGGCATAAACGCGGCATTCGATCGCGTGGCCATTGATCCTGACGTCATTTTGGGTAAATGACAGCTTTTCGCCCCAGGCGACATTGATCTGCTCGCGGACGAGATCAAATCCCGTGATCAACTCGGTCACCGGGTGCTCGACCTGCAGGCGGGTATTCATCTCAAGGAAATAGAACGACTTGTCGACGTCAGAAACGAGAAACTCGACCGTTCCGGCTCCCACATAATTAACGGCCTTTGCGACCTTGACCGCACATTCGCCCATCGCCTTGCGAAGTTCGGCCGAATTTATGGGTGACGGGGCCTCTTCGACGACTTTCTGATGGCGACGCTGGATCGAGCATTCACGTTCGGCAAGGTAAACATGATTCCCGTGTGTGTCGGAAAACACCTGGATCTCGATATGCCTTGGGCGAACAACGGCCTTTTCGACATAGACGGCATCATCACCGAATCCGGCAAGGGCCTCGGACTGAGCGCCCTCGAGAGCGGATTTGAGTTCGGATTCGTCAAATACGAGGCGCATGCCTTTGCCGCCGCCGCCGGCAGACGCTTTCAGCATCACCGGATATCCGATCTCGATCGCGGTCGCCTTGGCCTCGTCAAACGACTTCAACGGCTCGGTGGTGCCCGGTACGATCGGCACGCCGGCCTCGATCGCGATCTTTCGGGCCGACATTTTTCCGCCGAGGCCTTCCATTGCCTCGGGCGGCGGGCCAATAAATGTGATACCCGCCTTTGTTACCTCGCGGACGAATTCGGCATTTTCCGACAGGAAGCCGTATCCGGGGTGGATCGCCTCAGCCCCGGAACGCTTGGCGACATCAATTATCTTGTCATAGCGCAGATAGCTCTGAGCTGATGCCGGCGGTCCTATATTGTAGGCTTCATCGGCCATTCGCACGTGGAGTGCTTGTTTGTCGGCGTCAGAATAGACCGCGACGGTCGCGATCTTCATTTCCCGACAAGCCCGTATTACGCGGCAGGCGATCTCGCCCCTGTTTGCTATTAAGATCTTTTTGAACATTATTCGATCACTGAATTGCCCTGATTTCTTGGGTCGTACCTGACCGCGACCTTGGCTCCGGGAGCATACCTCACCGGGTCATTTTGCTGTTTGCGGGTCAGTATCGCCGAGGATTCGAAGTCCACTCCGTTCAACGTGTATGAATACATCGCTACTTCAGCCCCGTCGGGATCTAAATACGTGTCGATTATGACGCCATCCGTGATGCGTCCCGTCGCCAGGAGCTTCTGACGCCATTCATCGGGATCGAGCGGCCTTTTTCTTAGAACCTTGTCGAGAAAGCCCATTTCTAGTCCATTTCCAACGGCGGCTTACCGTACTTGGCTCGAAGTTTGTTGATCGCCGACAAAACCGCCGGGCGCTGGATGATCCGTGCTTCGATCGGCCGTTTTCCGGGTATGTCGAGCATAATCAGTCCGAGCAAAATGGTCAAAATACCTTGTCCCGGAACGCCCGGCAGTGACAGCACTATCCCCAAAAGGATCAGGAAAACGCCCAGAATGTTCTTTAATATTACCGCTCCCCAGCGTACGAGCCACGGACTGTCCGGCAGGAAATCGCGCTCATAATGGGCGGCAAAATAATGCGGCGGGATCTTGACCATTACGATCGCGATCGCCGCAAAACTGACAGAAAGCGACACGAGGAAAAGCGTAACGCCGAGTAAGACGTTGCCAACCGTCATCGAACCCCAGAAACTGCTTATCCACTCGGTCATTTAGCCTCCGGCGGTCCCTCGAGTTTGCGAAACTCGGTCCAGATAAAGTACATACGATGGATCAGCGTCCAGACCGATCCCACCGCCAGGACCCACAGCACCTGAGGCATCCGATTTGCAAAGTAGCTGGTCGATTCCCAATTCCAGGTCGAGAGCGAGCCGATGATAAACAATACGACGCGTTCCGGACGCTGCAGGAAGCCGACGTTTGCTTTTACGCCGAGTCCTTCGCTGCGGGCGGTCGTGTAACTGACCATAACCGACGCCATTAACCCGACACCGCCGAGAAATACGTTCAAAAGGGAATGCTGAGGTGAATTGCCGGCGTAGAATATCATTATTCCGACAAAAACGACCATATCGGAAAGCCGGTCGAGCGATGAGTCGAGAAAACTGCCGAACTTGGTCACGCGGCCCGACAGGCGGGCGACGTTCCCGTCGAGCATGTCAAAGAGATTGGCGACGATAAGCACGATGCCCGCCCAAAAGAATTCACCGAGCCCGAACAGCACGCCGCAGCCGATATTGATCGTAACTCCGATGGTGGTCAGGATATTTGGTGAAATACCGGCAGACGCAAGCCCGCGGACCATCGCGTTGATGATCCGCATTGCTCCTCGTCCTATTCCGGCTCCCAGCATATGGCTTTCCGTGTTTTCGGCTTATTTTTCCTGGTCGTGGATCGTCGTCAGACGGCTGATCTCAAAGTTGCGCCAGCCGGTGGGCGTTTTGACCTTGATCTCGTCGCCCTCTTCTTTTCCCATCAGTGCCTGGCCGATCGGCGAAACGGTCGAGATCAGGCCATTTTCCGGAGCGCTCTCTTCCGAAGTGACAAGCCGGTAAGTCACCTTTTCTTCCCTTTCAAGATCAAAGAGGACGACGGTCGAACCGTACGCGATCCTGTCACGCGGGATCTTGGAAACATCGATCGAATCAACTTCCATCAATCGCTGCTGCAGCAAACTGATCCGGGCCTGAACCATCGATTGACGTTCCTTTGCCGCTTTGTATTCGGCGTTTTCGCTCAGATCGCCAAATTCGCGTGCGTGCTGTATTACCTTCGGCAGCTTAAAGTGCAGTTCACGTTCCAAAACGGCCAATTCCGCCTGCAGTTTCTTCTTGATCTCTTCCATCTATAATAACCTCAAAAATTCAATTAGACCGAACAACGGCCCGGCCTATAGGTCCGTTTCACGCGGGGCGGCGAACGAGATGCCGATGTCCCTTGCTGACCTGACGAGCTGCCCGTCGCCGGCGACGGTCTTGATGGCGGTACATGCCTCCGAAATGGGCACCGTTACTACCGTTCCGGCTTGAAGGGCGACCATCTTGCCGGTTTCGCCGCTGGCAAGTGCACGGACGGCACAGGCACCAAAATTCGTTCCAAGCATGCGGTCAAAGGCGTTTGGGCTACCGCCTCGCTGTAAATGCCCGAGAACCACGCAGCGGGATTCTTTGCCGGTGAGTTCCTGAACCCGGCGGCGGACGTAATCACCGATCCCGCCAAGACGCAATTCGTGCGAATCGGAGTACATTTCGCCTTTGCCGACCTCTTTTGCTCCTTCGGCGACGACGATATTTGTGAACCGGGACCCGCTTTTCTCGCGTTCGAGCACTTTTCGCACTACGGAATCAAACGAAAACGGTATCTCCGGGATGAGAATAATATCCGCACTGCCCGCAAGCCCCGCATGAAGGGCGATCCACCCGGTATTTCGACCCATTACCTCGAGAACCATGACCCGGTCATGCGACGCCGCGGTCGTGTGCAAACGGTCGAGGGCCTCGGTCGCGATGTCGATCGCGGTCATAAAACCGAAGGTGAGTTCGGTCGCCGCGAGATCGTTGTCGATCGTTTTCGGTACACCGATGACAGGGAAACCGCGTTTATGAAATTGTTCGGCGATCGCAAGCGTACCTTCTCCACCGAGCACGATAAGTGCTTCGATCTCGAGAATATCAAGATTTGCAAGGGCCTCGCCTATGGGCAGTTCCGGAAAGACGGTCTTACCGTCGACCACCTTCATAAAACTCCCACGATTTCTGGTGCCGAGAATGGTGCCGCCGCGGGGAAGTATGCCGCTGACGCTTTTGGTGGTCAGGTTCATCGTTCGCGGCTCACCGAGAATGCCTTCAAAGCTATCCTCGATGCCGATGACCTTCATGCCATATTCGCCGACGGCCGTCCTTACAACTGCACGTATCACTGCGTTCAAACCCGGGGCATCGCCCCCGCCGGTCAAGATCCCAATCTGCTTGTACATAAAAAACTAGTTCCCAAAATAAACATTAAGTTTACTTCAGGAACTTATTATTTTGAAATTTGGGCCCCTCGATAAGGTTATGATCTCATAACCGCGGCTGATTCGGTCAGCTTTGCGGCCATTGACATTGACTCGATCGCCTTAAGGATCTGAGGATCCGTTTCGAGCAGCACCTGCACGCCGGCCTCGGTCGAGTAATTAGCTGTCGCTAATTCTTCTCGTATCCGTGTGCGGCAATATTCGATCTGGCTATTCAGATTCTCCACGGTCAACCCGTTTTCCTTGTCGCCGGCGGCAAACGCCTTAAAGGCATCGAGCAGCCGTTCATTCACAGCAAACTCGCCGGCCGCGACCGTTGCCTTAAAACTCTGTTTGTCAGTTCGAAAAGATTCCAGCCCGCTGATCTTTCCGGCGACCAGTTGACGTACGAAATAAAAACTCGCTTCGTTGATCCTTGCCTTAAGCGGGTTGCCGGTTGAAGCCGCGACCCTTACGTCGGGTTCGATGCCGCGTCCGCCGAACAGCACACGTCCGTCAGGCATATTTACCGGACTGCCGGCAGGTTTCGGGGCAACGTTCGAAGGGTCCTGGTCGGCACTGTCGGCAAGATGAGTGTAATAATCGTAGATCGACCCGCTCGAATAGTCGCGTTGCAGCGACCGTCCGAACGGCGTGTAATAGCGAGCGGTCGTCAGCGTCAGTCCCGTTCCGAACGGCAGGCGGAACACCCGCTGAACGAGGCCCTTGCCAAAACTATCGCTGCCGATGACCAGTCCGCGGCCATAATCCTGGACCGCTCCCGCGACGATCTCGGCAGCCGAGGCTGAGCCGCCATTTATCATTACGACCAGCGGCAGGGTCTCATAGCCGACGTCATAGGTCTTAAGTTCGCGTGACGACGCACCGCGGGCGGCCTTGACCGACACTACCGTCTTACCGGCCGGCACAAACTTGCTGACAACCTGTACCGCCTGTTCGAGAATGCCTCCCGGATTTCCGCGAAGATCGAGGATAAGGCCTTTCATGCCCTGCTTTTTCAGTTCGGCGATCGACTGCTTTAACTCGTCAGCCGTGGTCTCCTGAAATCCGCCGGTCAGTCCGACGTACCCGACTGATTCGGGCAGCATAAAGTAGTTCCTGATCGACGGGAGCGGCACGCCGCCGCGAACGATCTCAAGATCGATCGGCGATGCGGAGGTTGCCCGTTCGATCCGGATCTTGACCGGTGTACCTTTTTCGCCGCGTACATTGCGGGAAACTTCGCTGCTGGTCCATTCCTTTGCGTCCTTGCCCTCAACGCTGACAAACCGATCGCCGTACCGTAAACCCGCTTTTTCCGCCGGCGTACCCGGGACAACCGACTGGACGTAAACGCCGTCGCGATGCTGAAGGATCGACACGCCGATACCGTAGAATTGCGACGCCTGTTCTTCGCCGAGCTTTCGAAATTCCTCACGGGTAAAGAACGAGGAGTGCGGATCGAGCGTCCAGAGCATACCCTGCATTGCCGAGTCGGATATTTTGTCACCGTCGACCTTGCCGGCAAAGTTCGAATTTACGAGGTCAAACGCTTCGGCGTACTCGGATTTGATCCGTTCGGGAGTGACGGCCGAATTGGCCGATGTCAGCGAAGGCATTCGCCCGAGTAAGCCGCCGAAGACCGCTCCGACGACGATCAAGAGCACTGCTATAAAAGGAAATTTCTTATTCATTATCCCGCAATCGCAAAAACGACATTATACCACAGCGTGAATTCGGAAATTCGGGCACTAACGTGTCCGAACGCCGAATTTACATTTAACTGTCGACCAACTAACATAAAGTCTTTATTACGATGAAGCCAGACGTCTCCATAGTTGTACCCGCATTCGACGAGCAGGATCGGCTCGGAGCCTCGATCGAGCAAATTCTTGACTATCTTGGCGCGCACGAAAAGACTACCGGCAAGCGGGCCGAGTTGATCGTTGTGGACGACGGTTCAGCGGATAAGACCTCGGAGGTCGCTTCGGTGTCGGCTGAGAAATTTCCATCGGTTCCGACAAAAGTTGTTCGGTATGAAGTGAATCGAGGGAAAGGATTTGCCGTCAAGACCGGCCTGCTTGCCGCGGCCGCCGATATCGCATTGTTCAGCGACGCCGACCTTTCGACGCCCATCGAAGAAATGGAAAAGCTCGTCGAGCCGATCAGGGCCGGTAAATATGACGTGACTTTTGGCTCGCGGGCCATCGACCGCAGCCTTATCGGAACTCATCAGCCGTGGCGACGCGAACAGGGCGGCCGGGTGATGAATCTGATCATCAAGACGATGTCCGGGCTGAAGTTCCACGATACGCAATGCGGTTTCAAGGCGTTCAATATGCTCAAATTCCGCCCGCTGCTGAACGTGATGACGATCGACCGATTCGGTTTTGATGTTGAGTTTTTGTTCGTTGCCCATTACCACGGATTACGTATGGCCGAAATCCCGGTCCGGTGGAATGATGTCGCCGGGTCAAAGGTCAATGTTTTTCGTGATACACGGCGCATGTTCAGCGAGCTTAACCAGATCCGAAAAAATTCTCGAAGTGGAGCTTACGACCTGAAATGACGCCAAAGCTAAATGTAAATATCGACCACGTAGCGACGATCCGCGAGGCACGCAAGACTATCGAGCCAAGTATCATTACGGCTGCCGTTATCTGTGAACAAGCTGGTGCCAACGGCATTACGGTACACCTCCGAGGGGACCGTCGCCACATTCAGGATCGCGACATTGAGCTCTTGCGCGATGTAGTCACAACTTATCTGAACGTGGAAATGACCTCGTCCGATGAGATGGTCAGAATAGCCCTCGATACCAAACCTGACGCCGTCTCGCTGGTACCCGAAAATCCGAATGAGATCACGACGGAAGGTGGCCTGGACGTGATCGGTAATTTCGAAGTTATCCGCAACGCAATTTCCGATCTGAGAGCAGCAGGAATATTTGTCAGTATATTTGTTGACCCGGTGCCTGATCAGATCGAGGCCGCCCATCGTGCGGGTGCCCAACAGGTCGAATTATGTACGGCTGAGTTCGCCGAATTAACATTGAGTGCCAGGGCCGCTCATGGCGAAGGTCAGCGTCGTGCGTCGACCGAGATCGAGAGGATCCGGCAAGCGGCGGAAATGGCCGAAGATCTCGGGCTCATAGTTGCGGCCGGGCACGGCCTGACATATCGAAACATCGGGCCGCTTGCCGCGATCCCGCAGATCTCCGAATTCAATATTGGGCATAACATCATTTCGCGGGCGGTTTTTGTCGGGCTCGGTCAGGCTGTCAGGGAAATGATCGAGGCGATTCGCCTGGGTGCCGGGTTGCAAGCGTGACAGGATCGCTCGCGGAAAGGTTTGATCAGCTGTGCTCTGAGGCCCGCGAGTGCCGCGTGTGTCCGGCATTGGCCGACAAGAATGCTGTGCTCAGCCGGTTGAACGGTTCGCTGACGCCGAAGGTCTTTTTTGTTGCCGAGGCACCGGGACGTCAGGGAGCCGACCGGACGCGAAGGCCGTTTTATGGGGACAAGTCCGGCGAGAATCTCCAGATCCTGCTCGATTCGGTGGGGCTGAGCCGTGAGGACATCTTCATCACAAATTCGGTAATGTGCAGTCCGCGATCGGCAACCGACGCAAATCGCAAGCCGACGGCTGCTGAGATAAGAAACTGCTCCGGATATCTTCGCCGTCAGATCGAACTGATCGCCCCTCCCGTCGTTGCCACGCTCGGCAGTGTCGCCCTCAATGCCGTTAAGGCTTTGGAGGACCACGTGCTGACGCTAAAGGATCACGCCGGAACGATCAACAACTGGAATGGCCGCGTTCTCGTGCCGCTTTATCACCCGAGCCCGCAGGTCGTGGCCATGCAGAGGGGATTGAGTCTGCAGCTTGAGAATTTTCGCTCGATCGGCATGGTCGTCAACGAAATTGCCGGGGATTGCGACGAGTCAGTTACCGGGCAGCGATAATTATGGATACGATGACCATAGAACAATACGAACAGATCAGAAGCGGAGGCTTGGGTTTCATTGAACAGGAGCGCGGGCTGATCGCCGTCTGGGGCAAAGAGGCTCGGCAGTTTCTCGACGGGCTGATCACCAATGACGTAAAGACACTTGAAGACGGGGCCGAGATGCTGGCCGCATTCCCCAATGCACAAGGTCGTCTTGTGGCGGTTGTCCGCGTCAAAAGGACCGGAGACAGGTACCTATTCGAAACCGAGGGCTCGACCCGCGAAACGATCTTCCATAATTTGTTCAGGTTTACGTTCGCCGGAGATTTTTTTGTGGAGGATCTTTCGAGCCAATACAGTTATTTTGAATTTTTCGGCAGCGAATCGATCCGGCTCCTTGAGGACGGGATCGCATATGGTTCGGGGCTTAATCCGGGCTGTTTTGTTACGACGGAGAAACTTGAAGAGAGCCGAAAAGCAATGCTGGCGGCCGGGGGCGTTGAGATCGGTCCGGATCTTCACGAAACATTACGAATAGAGAGCGGAACTCTCAAGTATGGGGTTGACTATGACGATGCTACGATCGTTCCCGAACTTGGCCTCGAGGAACTTATCTCATATACCAAAGGCTGCTATATCGGGCAGGAGATCATCGCGCGTATCCATTTTCGCGGTCACGTCGCAAAACGCTTGACGGGACTTGTAATTGATACAAGCGGCTCGGAGCCGGCTGAGCTATCCGCCGGCGTGGAACTGACAGCTGCAGACGGCAGAAATGCGGGGCGGATCACGAGCGTTACATTTTCGCCAAGGCTCGGGAGCGTGATAGCGATAGCGGTGGTCAGATTCGACCATTTGGAACCGGGAACGATCTTGAATGCCGAAGGTTATTCGGCGAAGGTTGCCGCATTGCCGTTCATTTAGCGGTCTTTTGTCCGCAACGTACGGCGGGCCCGGCCGCCGACCGCGATGTGTTAAAATCAGACCAATATGAACGATCTCGACATCGATCTGCCGAACGCGAAACTTGCATACACGATCATTCAGTCGCTTCTGGACGGCCATGACGCACTTGGCGACCTGCTTGTCGTAATGGCTCACGCTTTGGACGAGGAAACATTAAAAGCCCTCACAAACACCGCTGAATGGCAAAAGTATCTTGAGTCAAAGCGGGAACTCGAGGTCACACATGTCCAGATCGAGAAATTTACCGAAATATTGAAATCGCTGGAAAATGTTTGACCTGATAATTATCGGTGCCGGACCCGCCGGGATCACCGCTGCACTTGAGGCCAAAAGGCATGGGCTTTCTTACGTTGTCCTCGAAAAGGGCCTTATTGGAAATACGATCTACAATTACCCTGTCGGTTTGACCGTTTTCTCGACCACAGATGAACTTGAGATCAGCGAGGGCGGTCTCTCCCCGGCCCGTGAAAAACCGACCCGCGAGGAGCTGCTATCGTATTATGTTCGCATTGTTTTAGACAACGAACTTAACGTCCAAACTGAGGAAAACGTGGTCGTTGTCGAAAAGCTGCCAGATCACTTTAGGGTCGTAACCGACAAAGGCGAATACATATCCTCCGCCGTCCTATTTGCAATAGGCTCAATGGATTACCCACGCCGCATTAATGCAAAAGGCGAGGACCTGCCAAAGGTACACTACCATTTTCGCGAGACCTATCCGTGGGTCAAAAAGCGTGCGCTGATCATCGGCGGGGGGAACTCAGCCGGTGAGGCCGCACTGTTCCTTGCCCAAGAAGGGGCAGAAACGACGCTGGCGATCTTTCGCGAGGATTGGGAAAATACCGACCCGAAGCAGGGCTGTATCAAATATTGGGTCAAACAACCACTGGAGAAAGAACTTCAAGAAAAGTGCCTTAACTTATTCTTTTTAGGCAAGGTTATCGAGATTCGTGAAGCTGAAGTTGAGCTTGAGTCTGAGTCCGGTGAGCGTGTGACCTTACCTAATGACGTGGTGTTCGTCCTGATCGGTTCCGATGCGGATCTGTCGATGCTCAAGGATCTCGGTGTCGGTACCGTCAAGGGAAAATACGGTGAAATCCCGACCTACGACGAACAAACTTTTGAAACGAATGTTTCGGGTGTCTACGTCGCCGGCCACTTTACCGCCCAACGTCATATCAAGGGTGCTATCGAAGCCTCGAGGAAATTGATCCCGCAATTGGCCGCGAGACTTCGTTCTGGATCAATTTGACCTGTTGTGGAGTTTCGGGAAAATTCCTGCCACTCGCTGTCGCTTAACCGCGATATTCACGAGGGCAATTAAAAGCGGCGAAGGCATTCTGAAATCCTTCGCCGCAACCAATTGTGAAACCGATAATTATTGCTTATCGGCCTTGACGGTCCTGACCATTACTTTCTGATTTTGAAACCTCTCCGCGATATTGGCAGGGTTGATCTCATAGGTTGTGACATCAAAGGTCTCATCAGCATTGCCTCCGACGGTCTGTGTCCACTTATAGGGCAGCTGCACTCCGCCAACCGACCGATAGTCCGAAAACTTAACGCTGTACTCAGCCGTCGCCGAGGCCGGAGCGTCCAGCGTCCGGGTAAATATCATTGCACCCTTCGTGGTATCGCCGCCCTTCGGGGCTTCGGCCTTGAACTTGATCACATTCGGCATTTGGTGTCCGGTGTAATTCATCATTACCGGCAGATTTGACGATCTGCTCAGAAATATCTTGTATGCCGTGCCGCCAAATTCCGCGATCACGATGTTGCAGGCCGTGCCGTCAACATCCGCTTCGCCGCCAAATGTATAGCTAACGTCCATCCCTTGCGGCGGGGTCATAAGCAGCCCCAGCGTGAGTCTGAGCATCTCGTTTTGTCTCATCGCTCCATGGTGGTCGCCCGCGATCTGTTTTTCGAAGACCATCTGCTTGCCGTCGCCGACCCACTTCAGGTTGTCGCTGCCATCGACTCGCTTAACGACGACTGTCTTGCCGTCGGTAGTCGTAAATTCGGCAGTTCCACTCTCTTTAGCGATTTTCAGCTTCTTCTCGGCGTCAGCACCGTTGAGTTCCTCGACCGTTCCGTCCGGCTTTTTAATGATTATGCGGGTAACCTTGTCGCCGGCATTGCCGCCATCCGCTTCGATGACCTTGTCGGCTTCGGCACCGGTGAGCTCTTTGACGGTTCCGTCATCTTTCTTGATGATGATCCGCCTCTCGCTGCCGTTACCTTCGGCATTAACGTCGACTTTCATCGTTTGTGGCGAGCCGCCGACGACCACGACATCCACCTGTTTGGTTATCTGCGGGCCATCGCCACCGGTGCCGTCGTCTTTGCCGAGTTTCATCATTCTCATCAGCTTGTCGGGAAGCTGCAACGCGATCTCGGTCTCGCCATCTTCAGTTCGGGCGACGCCGTCAACGCTGAACGTCTTTGTTGTCCGGCCCTTAATGACCATACTCTGCACATTCGCAATCGCTGCGTCGCCGCCGATCGCGATACGTGCCTTTCGGACCAATTCAAGAGCCTTCTCGTCCGACTTGAATTTCGCACCGGCCTTTTCGACCAATGTCCCCAATCCAACAAAAAACACTGAAACACTTAAGATCGTAATGATAAATCTTTTCATAACTTGCCTCCGGAACCTTTAATATAGGCGAACGAGATCAAACCGAATGATACTTCATTTTGGAGGAAGCACGTAATCGCAGCTTCGATGCTCGTTCGACATCATGGATCATAGCCGCATCTCAAAGCAGAGTGATTAAGATAACGCAAAGAAATTGTTAAGAATGTAAAATGTGCGAAAAGTCTATTGTTTGTGATTTGCCGATAGTTGCATAATGCCTTTTGGAGTTCGTTAGCCGTTTAATTGGACTAACGCCGGACCCAGGTCGAACATGAAACGTTATTGGAGCAATCTTGCCGTTTTCGCCTGCCTCGCTGCAATTCTGGCGGTGATTGGCGGCCTGCAGTACCGTTGGCTTAGCCGTATCAATGACTCCGACGGCGAAAAGGCCAAAAAGCGGGTTACTGAACAGGCTGAGCGTTTTGCGTCGGACTTCAACCGCGAGATACAGGGCGCGTATTTTAATTTTCAGACCGATGCCGATACATGGCGGACCGGCGATTGGAAGCAGTTCAATGATCGTTATGATTTCTGGCGGGAAAAGACCGCATATCCTGAACTAATTCGAGACTTTTTTTTCTTTCCGAACGATCAGGTATCTGGGCCGATCAGATATGACTGGCAGTCTCGTTCATTCATTCCGACCGAACTCACCGATGAACTGCGTGGCCTTAGGTCGGAATTCAGCGACGACGCGAAATTTAAGCCCGTCCTTAGCGACGTGTTTTCGTTGGCACTGCCGATCCACGATGTCAATCGAACATCGGAAAGGATAATGATCCGCACGGAGCGTCCGGTGGTTGAGACCGACGTGAAGATCCCGCCAAAGTTTGGATTTCTGTTGATTCGGCTCGATCCTGTCACGGTGAAAGAAAAACTGCTTCCGGACCTGGTTGCGAAGTACTTCGGTGACGGCGAGTTCAACGCTGCCGTGTTAGATGCCTCGGGAGAAAGCGTATTCAAAAAACTTAACGGCGATGCGGTCGACGCCGAAATGCCGTTGATCGACCTCTCGCCCGGCAATTTCGTCTTTTTCGCCAATCGTGATCTCATGCGGACGATCGAGGGTGAAAAGCGTCCCGGCGTGGTTGTTAGTTCAAGGATCGAAACGCATTCGATGACCAAGGTGCCGGAATCCGCCGGCGACGAACGATCGCTGAAGATCGAGGTGAATCGTGATGCGGGGAGGCGTACGGCGGTCTTTACGGCAACTACGGACACGAAAGGCAATACGGCCGGGCCGTGGAGGCTGCGCGTGCAGCATTCGTCGGGTTCATTAGATGGGTATCTGACGTCGACGTTTAGGCGAAGTATGGCCGTCGGGTTTGGCCTGTTGTTCCTGCTGGCGGCCGCGGTCGTTGCCATAATAATTTCGGCTCAGCGTGCCAAACTCCTCGCTCAGCGTCAGGTCGACTTCGTTTCGAGCGTCTCGCACGAGTTTCGAACTCCGTTGGCGGTAATATCGTCTGCGGGCGAGAATCTGGCCGACGGTGTGACAAATGAGACCGCGCAAGTTTCTCGATACGGCGAACTGATCAAATCCGAAAGCCGAAAGCTTTCGTCGATGGTCGAACAGATACTTGAGTTTGCCGGAGCCAACTCCGGCCGTCAGAGGTATAATTTTGCGGATGTTGCCGTCGCAGACGTTATCGGCCAGGCGATACTGGAGTGTCGGCCGTTACTGGATGAAAAAGGGATAACGGTCCGCCCAGAGATCAGTAGTTCACTGCCGGCCATCAAAGGCGATAAGAATGCTCTCAGCATCGCTATCCAAAACTTGATCGGCAATGCCGCAAAATACAGCAGCGGCGGAAGTTGGATCGGCATTTCGGCTGAAGGATCGGGTGATACGGTTCAGATTGCGGTCGAAGACCAAGGGCTCGGTATGTCGAAGAGTGATCTTCGACAGGCGTTTGAACCATTTTTTCGTTCGAAGCAGGTAGTCGAAGCTCAGATCCACGGAAACGGTCTCGGGCTGAGTTTGGTAAAGAAGATAGTCGAGGCTCACGGCGGCCGTGTTTCGGCATCCAGCGAATTAGGCAAAGGCAGCCGATTTACGATCGTATTGCCGGTCGAAAATGCACCACAAACGCCGCTGGTCGAGTACGACCATCCGTGATCGTTGATTTGCGCCGAGACGCCAAAGTATGAAGATATTGCTCGTCGAAGACGAACCCGGACTAATTCTAACCCTCACCGACCGACTGATCAGCGAGGGTTTTGAAGTGGAATCCGCGACTGACGGAAAGGCCGGGTTCGATGCAGCTCTCGCCAGTAGTTTTGACCTCATAATCCTCGACGTGATGCTGCCCAAAAAGAACGGATATGACGTGGCACGCGACCTGAGGCAAAAGGGAATTGACACGCCGATCCTTATCCTGACGGCAAAAGGCGAGACGATCGACAAGGTGCTCGGGCTAAAACTCGGCGCCGATGATTATCTGACCAAACCCTTCGAGATGCTCGAACTGCTGGCGCGGATCGAAGCACTGCTGCGACGATACTCAAATCCGGCAAACGGTTCGACAGCCGAGATATTTCGTTTCGGAGGGATCTCGATCGACTTTAGGCGTGCCGAGGTTTTGAAGGCAGGCGACCGGATCGATCTGTCCGCGATGGAATTCAAGCTGCTGCATTACCTGATCGAAAATCAAGGGAATGTGCATACCCGCGACCAGTTGCTCGACGCCGTTTGGGGCTATGACGCGATGCCCACGACCCGGACCGTGGATGTGCATATTGCGTGGCTTCGTCAGAAACTGGAAGAGAATCCGCGACATCCACAGTTCATACAGACTGTTCACGGCCTAGGCTACAAGTTCGTATTGTGAGGGATCACATACAGTGTGATCGCGGCAAAATGAATAATGCTGCCGGCGAGTATGAAGATGTGAAAAATGGCGTGATGATGCTTGATGCTCTTCCATGGAAAGAAGATGACTCCGAGCGAATAGGCCACGCCGCCTGCGATCGTTAGTGCGACCGGAACGACGCCCAGGACCTGCAGCAGCGGCTGAACCGCAAATACCCCAAGCCAGCCCATAACAAGATAGGACAAAACGTTTAAAGCCGGCCAGCGATCGCGAATGATAAGTTTGATCACAATGCCGATAACCGCAAATGCCCACACCGCCGCAAGCAGGTTGCGGCCAAAATCGTCGGTCGCGATCACTAGCCCAAATGGGGTGTAGCTGCCGGCTATCAGCAAATATATGCAGCAATGGTCGACGATCTGAAGGTTTTTCTTTGCCCTGTGAGATACCACGCTGTGATACGCGGTCGAGGCTCCGTATAGCACAACCAGCGAGACACCATAAACGATGCTACCAATTATGACGATCGGGTCGCCGCGGAGCCACGAAAGCGTGACAAGGGTCAAGAACCCGAGGAGGCTCAGCAAGAATCCAAACCCGTGCGTAAGCGTGTTGGCAAACTCCTCGACCGGAAGTTCATATAGGTGGTTTTTGATCCGCTTGGTCATCTTACACCTGAAATGTTATCAAACAATCACGGGTTCGAATGTAAGATTTTTGTCGTGAATTAAATTATTTCACCATCGCCTGCCGACCGGTGTCGGCGGGCTACGCCTGTACGATAGGCGGCCTCCTCGACGCGTGCCGCGACCGCCTCGCCGACGCGGCGGTCAAAAACCGACGGGATAATGTAATCCGGATGCAGTTCGTCAGGCCCAATGATCTCGGCGATAGCGTGAGCGGCCGCGAGTTTCATCTCCTCATTGATGCGGGACGCCCGGCAATTCAGCGCTCCGCGAAAAATACCCGGGAAGCACAATACATTGTTGATCTGGTTGGGGTAATCCGAACGGCCGGTCGCCATAACAGCAACGTGCCCGACGGCATCCTCCGGCATTATCTCGGGTGTCGGATTGGACATAGCAAACACTATCGGGTCCTTGGCCATATTGGCGAGATCATTGACATCGATCACGCCCGGGGCCGAAAGTCCGAAGAATACGTCCGCGCCTTTGATCACTTCGTGGATCGTACCCTGTTCATTTCCCGGGTTGGTATTGCGGGCGTACCAATCCTTTACCCAGTTCATGTTCTCCTTACGGCCGTTGAAGATCGCACCGGTCGTATCGCAGCCGATTATATTCTTTACGCCGGCCGCCATTACGATCTTGGAACATGCAACGCCCGCGGCGCCAATGCCGTTAACGACGACCTTAACATCCTCCATTTTCTTGCCAACGATCTTTAAGGCGTTGATCAGGGCGGCGAGCACAACCACCGCGGTGCCGTGCTGGTCGTCATGAAAGACCGGTATATCCAATTCCTCCTTGAGTCGGTCCTCGATCTCGAAACAACGCGGGGCCGAGATATCCTCAAGGTTGATGCCGCCAAAGGCGACCGAAATATTCTTAATGGTCTCGATGATCTCGTGCGGGTCCTTGGTATTAAGGCATATCGGGAAGGCGTCAACGCCGCCGAACTCCTTGAAAAGCTGACATTTGCCTTCCATGACCGGCATTGCGGCGGCCGGGCCGATATCGCCGAGGCCGAGAACAGCAGTCCCGTCTGAAACGACGGCGACGGTGTTCTTCTTGATGGTCAGGTTAAAGGCCTTTTCGGGGTCCTTCGCGATCGCCTGACAAACGCGTGCGACACCCGGAGTGTAAGCCATCGATAGGTCCGACCTGGTTTTCAATTGCATCTTCGATGCGACCTCGATCTTGCCGCCGAGATGCATCAAAAATGTGCGGTCAGAGACATTTACCACGTCGACGCCGTCGATATCTCGAACCGACTCGACGATCTGCTGCGAGTGCGACTCGCTGGCCGCATTGACCGTGATATCACGTATCAGGAAGTCTTTTCCGACGCTAACGATATCGATGCCCTCGATGTCGCCGCCGGCCTTGCCGATGGCGGTGGTTATCTCACCGAGTTTCCCGGGGCGATTGTGGATGCGAACACGAAGAGTAAGGCTGTAACTTGCGTTAGGTGTTGGTGTATGGCTCATATAATGCGGTCGTCGTTTCGATCGCGCCGGGATCGAAATGTGTTAGACCACGAATAGAAAAGTATGACGAAAAACTCGGTTGAGGGCAAATTCGCCGCCGCGGGCATGGCGTAATCAAGCGATCGGCCTGATGTGGGTACGATACACGCCTAATATCTCAATGTGGTCGGCGGGCCGGCGGATGTTATTTTCGTCATCCTTATCCGAACTCGATCTTAGTTCAATATCCGAACCTGCACGGTAATATTTTCGAAGGTAAGTCGCGTTGCCGTCGACGACCGCGGCGACGATCGTACCGTCACGCACGAACTTCCTCAGTTCGATCAGCGCGATGTCATCCTCCTTTATACCGGAGTTTTCCAGTGCATCGTCAACTACGCGAAATGCACGGATACGTTCGGCGGTCTGGTAACCCAATATGAACTCAGGGAGAATGACAGGCTGCATTTCCCAAGGTTCACGGTTATGTCCGTATGGGGCGTCCAGCCATTCGATATGAACGCCGCCAGACGCTGCATTGTTGGATCTTGATCGTGTGACCTCGATCGAGAAATGGCCGTCGACTCGATCTCGCGTCAACAGTCCCTGTGATTCAAGTTCTGAAACTATCCGCTCTACACCGCCTCTTGAACTCAATCCAAAATTCCGTGCGATCATCGAATACGACGGCCGATAGCCGTGCGAATCGATGAAACCCGTGATGAACTCAAGGACCTCACGCTGGCGTCGCGTTCGAGCATGCATAACGTGGATTGTATCACCGACATATCCAGATTTGTCACGAGGGCCATTCGCGGCCGCAACAAAGACTGCGGCAGAGTGCTATAATTAGCGTTTGCACGGAGGTTTTTGGAAATTAGTATAGTTCACGGATTTACTCGCGGCCTGAAGCACAACCAGCTGAAACGTATCGAAAAACTCGGTACCAGGAGAGTTGCGCCCGATACGATCGTTTCGCCGGAGCTTGCGCGTCAGATGTCCGAGATATCGCACGAGACGGGGCGGCAGGTCGGCGTGTTGATCAACCGCAAGGGGCAGATCGAATATGTCATGGTCGGAACGGCAAAGGGCATTGAATTGCCCGATTTTGGCCGTGCTCGTGTATCGGAAGACCGATTTCGCGGACTTCGCTGTGTGCACACGCACCTTTTGGGCGAAAAGCTGACCCAGGACGACCTTACCGATCTCGCCCTGCTTCGGTTGGACCTGATGTCGATAGTACAGGTCGAACGAAAGGACGGGTTGCCCGGACTAGTCTATTCGGCCCACCTCGTGCCGACTAACGCTGAGAACCTCGAGGCGGAATCGCAGTCGCTGCCGTACGCATTCCTTGAGCCGAATATCCCGTCGCAGTTGGACACCGATTTCATCGCGTTGATCAATTCCCTCGAGGACGAAATGGCGCGCATCCGGTTGACCGCACGTACACGGCAAACGGGACGCGATAGGGCGATCCTCGTCGGTGTGACTACCGGAGACATTGAGTCGGCTGAGGAGTCGATCGCAGAGTTGAACGAGTTGGCATCATCGGCCGATGTGGTGATCCTGGACACGGTCATTCAGCGACGTCCGAAGATCGACCCGAAAACCGTCCTCGGTAAAGGCAAACTCGATGACCTCCTGATCCGATCAATGCGACTCGGGGCGGACATTCTGGTGTTTGATACCGAACTCTCGCCGGCGCAGGTTCGGAGCCTTAGTGATGCGACCGAATTGAAGGTGATCGACCGGCCGCAGCTGATCCTGGATATTTTCGCCCAAAGGGCCCAGAGCCGTGAAGGTAAGCTGCAGGTCGAACTCGCACAGCTTAAGTACTTATTGCCAAGGTTGGTCATCGGTCAAAACTCGGCCTTTTCACGATTGGCCGGCGGGATCGGCGGCCGCGGCCCCGGTGAAACCAAACTCGAGACCGATCGCCGCCGTGTCCGCGACCGGATAGCCCAGCTTGAACGACAGGTCGACAATCTCGGCCATCAGCGTCAGGAAAGGCGGAAAAAGCGTGTGCAGAAACATCTGCCGATCATTTCACTCGTCGGATATACAAATGCGGGCAAATCGACCCTGCTCAATAGTTTGACCCAAAGCGACGTTTACGCTGAGAAAAAGATGTTCGCCACGCTCGACCCGACATCAAGGCGTTTAAGGCTGCCCTATGATCAGGAAGTGATCATCAACGATACGGTCGGTTTTATTCGCGATCTGCCCGAGGCACTTGTCTCGGCGTTTCGGGCAACTCTCGAAGAGATCGCGGACAGCGACCTGTTGGTGCACGTCGTCGATGCGTCGAATCCGCGAGTGCTGCAGCAGATAGGATCGGTCGGAAAGATACTAGCTGACCTCGAGTACAATGAGATACCTCAGCTTATTGTTTTGAACAAATCGGATCTGGTCCCGGCGGGTGAACTCAGGCGATTATCACGGCAAATTGAGCTTGACAGTGGGATGCAATGCGTGGCAATTTCAGCTATTCGCCGTGAATCTTTGCGGCCGATGGTCGAATCGATCGGAGAAATTATTACCGTGCCGCAGCCCGAATTCGGCGAGTCCCGCCACGCGGAATACGGCTCCGCCGGGGCGATCACGGCTGAAGCGTAACATATACATGAGCAAGCGGATCCAAGACATGAAAACGCCGTTCGAACGGCGACGCGAAAAGCTCTTTGAGCTATTCGCCGGGCCGTTGCGGCGTTTGTCCGCCGACCAACAGTTTTGGATCGGGTTTGCCGCTCTCTGCCTGTTTACAACGCTTTTGATCCATAATCCGCTTTGGCGGGCTTCCGGTGAGCAGTTGTACAAGGAAGGCGAGATCGCCCGAGAGAGCATCATCGCTCCCGCAGATGTTTATTTCACGGATGTCGAGGAATCAGACAGGCTTAGGTTAGAGGCACGAAATGCCGTCAAACCGATCTTTCGTTACGAGTCCAATAAATCGGACCAAGCGGTACAGCGATTCTTGTCGTCGTGGGAGAAACTTCAGCGTCACGGCAATGAGACGCCGAATTCCAAACCGTCAAATTCCGATTCTAAGGCTGAAACTCATTGGTCCGGTGCGGGCGGCGCCGAGATCGGAAAAATACTTGCCTCGCGCACATTCAGCCGAAACGAGATAGAGGCTGTGCAAAGTGCCCTGAAAGAATCGTCTGAGGGTTATATCTTTGATGACTCGGATCGTCAGTATTTTCAAAACGAAGTGTTCGTTTTTGATCGTGCCAAGCCCAATCAGCAATCGACCGTGAAGATGCCTGAGAGCAATTGGACCCCGCTGTCCACGGCCCGTGAAAAGCTCAGGACGAGGCTGACGTCGATCAAGAGCTTGACCCCGAAGGAAGTTGAGGCATTTTATACAGCCGCCGAGATCCTGGTCGAGCCCAGCGTGGCCTATGACAGTGTCGCGACCGACACCGCCAGAAACAACGCCGCCGAGAGCATCGAGCCAAGGACCATTTCGCTGAAACGCGGGCAGAAGATCGTCGACGAGGGTGACATTATCACTCAGCCAATGTTGTCGAAGATCGCCGCGATCCGCAGTTATGCGACATCGACCCGTCAATTGAACCGATTTGTCGGTGTACTGATCTTAATTTGCGGATTGTTTTGGGTCGCATGGAAGTTCATCCAGAACCGCGGGATCGTGCCGCGGTTGGCCCTTTCGCCACGAAAGACCTTTGCTCTGCTTGGTTTTGTGGTCGTGGTGCAAACCGCTCTTATGGCGGTGTTCTTTCGCTTGGCGGATTTCACGGCGATCCAGAACATCAAGGCACCGCTGAATGACCCGATGATATGGGCTTTTGCGGTTCCGTTTGCGACCGGCAGCCTGTTGATGACGCTTTTGGCCGATCGTCCGACAGCTCTTTTCACCGGCCTGATGACGGCATTGATCGCCGGGTTTCTCGCGCCTCGAGGATTGGAATTCGCGGTTTATGCCGCACTCGCGTCGTCGGCCGCGGTGTACGGGATCGGGCGTTATCGGAGCCGGCAGACGGTTACGATCGCCGGCGTCTTGGTTGGGGTGGCAAGCGCTGTCCTCGCGATCGCGCTTATCTCATTCAGCCAGCAGCCGATCATACTGAATACTGTGCTTTTGGCGATCGCCTGTGCTCTGACGAGCGGAGTAATGACAGCCGCTGTGACTGCCGTTTTGCTGCCGATCTGCGAATCGACGTTCGGCATTTTGACCGACGTCAAGCTGCTCGAACTTTCAAATGCCGACCTGCCGGTCCTTGGTCAATTGGCGATGCGGGCACCGGGCACCAATCAGCATTCGCACGCCGTAGGTCAACTTTCTGAAGAGGCTTGCCGTGTTGTCGGCGGCAACGGACTTCTGGCCCGCATCGGAGCCCTTTATCACGACATTGGGAAGACAGCGGCACCGGAACACTATGTGGAAAATCAGCTTTCGAAGAACCCGCACGATCGGCTAAAACCGACGCAGAGCGCAAAGATCATAATCAGCCATGTTACGTACGGAATGAAACTCGGCAAGGAGATGGGACTGCCGCAGCGGATCGTTGATTTCATCCCGCAGCATCATGGGACCAGAACTTTGCATTACTTTCTAAAAAAGGCCCAGTCCGAGGCTCGTGACCCGTCTGAGATCTCCGAGAATGACTTTCGCTATCCCGGCCCCAAGCCGCAGTTCAAGGAAGCGGCGATAATGATGATCGCCGATTCATGCGAGGCCGGAGCCCGCAGTTTGGCCGAACCGACGCCTGAAAATATCAGGTTTATCGTGACCAAGATCATTGATGCCATTCTCCAGGACGATCAGCTCGATGAGTGTGACCTGACGCTGAGGGAACTGACCCAGATCCGCGAGTCGATGATCAGATCACTGGTAGCGATCTATCACTCGCGGGTAGACTATCCTGGCTATGTCCCGCCGAATTCGGGCCAATACAAGTTTCCGGCCGCCGAGATCGACAGTGAAGAGCGGGGATTCAAATATGTTAATCCGGCCGATATCCCCGTAAGCCCGGGCGGCGAGATCGAGGATGAAGCGATAGATCGTTCGCAGGAACCTAGTATTTAGCAAATAAACTTTGGAGGCGATATGTTACGTAAGTACACGTTTTGGTTTTGGGCTGCCGTCGGAATGCAGCTACTTACCGGGGTTTTTCACTCTATTAGTCTTTTTGTCTCGCCTGAACCTGCCAATGCGACAGAAGTGCAAATGCTCACGTTGATGACTTCTTATCGGATCGACGCGGGGGCGGGTTTTCACCCGACGTATTCCGGCCTCTTTACGGCCCTCAGTTCATGTTTCACTTTTCTTTGCCTTTTTGCTGCGTCGACCAACGGCTACTTGATGTTGAAGAAGATCGAGCCTTCGATGATGAGAGGGATCATCGCAATAAACATTCTGATATTTGGTGCGGCCTTTGGAGTAATGGCTTATTTTACGTTCTTGCCGCCGATCATTTGCACGGGCCTGATATTCTTCAATTCATTGGCCGCCTTCGTGATCGTCCCAAAGATCGGATCAGCAGTCTAAAATTTACTTCTCAACTTCTCGAAGGTCGACGTCAACGATTCCGGCAGCGTCCGTGTCTGTCCGATGCTCGTCATGAAGTTGGCGTCACCGACCCAGCGGGGAAGCACGTGCATATGGTAATGCTCTGCAACCCCCGCACCGGCCGCCTTGCCGAGGTTCATCCCGAGATTAACGCCGTCTGGGTGATAGACCGACCTGATCGCTTGAATGGAACGATTGACAAGATCCATCATCTCATCGGTTGACCTCTTTTCCGCGGAATCCGGGCCATCGAGATGTGCAAACGGCACGATCATCAGATGTCCGGACGTGTAAGGGTAAATATTAAGGATGACAAAATTAAACTCGGCACGATGGAGAATGAAATTATCTTCATCGCCGGCGGAGTTGCCCAAGATACCACAAAAGGCACACCCGGGTTGTTCCGCGGATGTGCCCTTTGTTATGTAATCGTATCGCCACGGACTCCAAAGTAGATCCACGACATTTCTCCGTAAACTAGGCCTTGTTGATAAGTTCCTTGAGCTCTTTGCCCGGTTTGAAGTACGCGACCCTCTTTGCGGGGATCTCAACGGCGGCGCCGGTCTTCGGATTACGGCCCTTTCGTGAATTACGCTGTCGGACCCTAAAACTGCCAAACCCGCGAAGCTCGATCTTCTCACCCTTGTTAAGGCTACCGGTGATGCTGTCGAAGATGATCTCGACCAACTGTTCCGCATCCTTTTTGGTCATTTCCGCTTCGCGGGCGACGCGTTCGACCAGATCAGCTTTTGTCATTTTCTATCAATCTCCAGAGAAATTAATGCCACTTGCCCTTGAATTACGCTGCCTGCGTATCTGAATCTTCGCCGTCAGCGGCGGCTCCAGTTTCTACAGCAGGCTCCTCAGCGGCGGTTTCTGACGTTTCAGTCACGACCTCCGCCTCCTCAGCAGGAACTTCGGCAGTTACCTCTTCTTCCGCAGATGCCTCAACTGCCGTTTCTCCTGCGACAGGTTCCTCTTCAGTTGCCGCCGCCGTTTCCTCAGCAATCTGAGCCTCGGCTTCGCGAGCAGCAAACTCCTCGGCCTTGGCCTTCTTCGCGGCAGCCTTGGCAGCCTTTTTCTCTTCCGGCGTCTCCTCCGGCTTTGCCTCGGCGGCAGCGTCCGAATCGCCGCCGAATCTCAAGTTAGCGAGTTCGCCAAGCGATGCCATTCCACCCTTCGCCTCGGTCGAATACATCCTCGAATCAATGATCGGTTCGTCTTCTTTGCCGACCGCTCTGGCCGAAAGGCCGATCTTCTGATCCGCCTGTTCAATGCGCAGGATCTTGAAATCCATTTCCTGTCCGAGCTGAGCGACATCCTCTGCCCGCTCGACCCGCTCGTCAGAAAGTTCCGAGATGTGACAAAGTCCTTCGAGGCCCTCGCCAAGTTCGACAAATATGCCAAAATTGGTAAAACGCGAAACCTTGCCGCGGACGGTGTCGCCCGGGCGGTGGGTCGCAACAAATCCTTCCCACGCGCTGGGCGTCAGATCCTTCATCGACAGTGAAAGCCTCTGGCCCTGCTTATCGATGCTGGTGACGATCGCGTCAACTTCCTGATCCTTCTTGAGAACGTCTTTCGGATGCTTGATCTTCTTGGCCCATGTGATGTCAGAAACGTGGACGAGCCCGTCAATACCTTCCTCAAGTTCAACAAAAGCACCAAAATCAGTAATATTGCGTACGCGGCCGTGAATTTTGGTGCCGATCGGATATCGAAGGTCGACCGTCGCCCAGGGATTTTCCTGGAACTGCTTCATGCCGAGGCTGATGCGTCGTTCAACGGTGTCAACACCCAAGATCTGGACCTCAACTTCGTCACCGCGATTGAACATCCGCTTCGGGCTCTGAGCACGACGTGACCAAGAGATCTCAGAAACGTGTACCAAACCTTCGACACCCGGTTCAAGTTCTACAAATACGCCGTAATCGGTGACCGATGAGACTTTGCCGGTGACCTTTGAGTTGACCGGATACACTTCGATAACGGTCGACCAAGGATCCGGAAGAAGTTGCTTGTAACCAAGCGAGATCTTTTCCTTTTCCCGATCGAGCTTCAAGACCTTGACCTGGATGTGGTCGCCGACCTTGAACATATCGCCGGGGTGATGCAGGCGGCCCCATGACATGTCCGTAACATGAAGAAGGCCGTCAATACCGCCGATGTCAACGAACGCACCGTATTCGGTGAGGTTCTTGATCGTGCCTTCGATGACGTATCCAACGTCGATACGGCTGAGGGTTTCGCCCTTTTGTGCTCCTACTACCTCGTCCGTAATTACTTTGCGGGAAAGGACGACGTTGTTTCGGCGACGACTGAATTTGATGATCTTGGCTTCGATCTCCTGGCCTTTATACTGGTCCAGGCTATGGATCGGGCGTGAATCGATCTGTGATCCCGGAAGAAACGCTTCGATACCGCCAAGGTCTACTCGCAGGCCGCCTTTGGTCTTATCAACAACAATTCCGGTTACAGTGGCTTCTTCGTTAAATGCCTTTTCAACAACATCCCAGGCTTTTCGGGCTAGGGCGTCGTGCCGCGACAATTGCGGCGGGCCGTCACCCGAATGCATGCTGCGAAGCACGACCTCGACCGAATCGCCGACGCTGACGGTCAGATTGCCGTCTTCGCCGGTAAACTCCTCGACCGGAGCGATGCCCTCGGACTTATAGCCGAAATCGATCAGAATGCCCCGATCAGAAACGCCAACGACGGTTCCTTCGACCAGTTCGCCCGGATGAAAGATCGTCTGTTCCTGTTCGAACTGCTCGAGGATCGCACCGAAATCGATGTCCCCCGAATTCTGAGCTTCGTCCGCAGCTGCTGCGGCCGGTTCGGCTGAGGCGGTGTTAGCCGCCGGTGATGTTGAAGCTGCTGTCTGTTCCACAACTGAAGTTTCTGCAGCGGTCGTTTCTTCAGTTCCTGTTGTAACCTCGTTTGTCATTTACGCGTATCTTATTTCCTTATTGATTGAATACCGGACCGCTCGTGCAAGCCGGTAAGTTTTTTTCCATGTACCTAAGGATAATGAGCGACCGTGCAGGAGCACTGCGGCTGAACTCAAAACCGAATCACTGATCGACTAAACCTTCGTTGGCATCCGATCTTGCCGAATGCTTCGGAGGGCTGTGCGATTGTCATGAAATCGGCTCCTTCCGAGTGACTTGGTAAAACTAAAATATATAGGCAGCAACGGGCAGATGTCAAGGCGAATCTGCCGAAAATCATTGCAAAATCAATATTTAAGCGTGCAGAGCAACCGCCCGTGCACGCTTAAAATACCCCTCAACCTGCTCCGCCTAATTCCGCACGATCAGATCGCTAACGGTGCCTACGCCGCTGGTTCGTTCCATTTCTTCCTTGGCGATCCCCGATGTCGTGTTTATGCCGGCAAGCCGCAGTCTGAATTCGTCAGGGTTGGTCGATCCGCGGAGAGCCTCGTCGAGCGTGATCAGGCCAGATTGATAAAGATAGAACAACGACTGGTCGAACGTCTGCATGCCATACTGTGATGTGCCGGCCGCGATAGCGTCGCGTATGCTCTGGGTCTTGTCTTCGTGCAGAATATAGTCGCGGATCAATGGCGTCGACATCAGCACCTCGACGGCCGGAATCCGGCTATTCCCCTTGGCGGATTTCATTAGCCGTTGTGAAACGACCGCCTTCAGGAGGCCCGCAAGCTGAATACGGATCGACTTTTGCTGATAAGGCGGAAACGCCGTGATTATTCGGGTCAGCGTTTCAGACGCATCGAGAGTATGTAGCGTCGAAAGTACCAAATGGCCCGTTTCGGCCGCCACAAGAGCGGTCTCAATGGTTTCGAGGTCGCGCATTTCGCCAACAAGGATCACGTCAGGGTCCTGCCGCAAACTTCCGCGTAGGGCCTCCGCGAAATTGCGGGTATCGACATCGACCTCGCGTTGCGTTACGAACGACTCCTTGTTCTTGTGCAAAAATTCGATGGGATCTTCGATAGTGACGATGTGGCAATTTCTTTTTTGATTGATATAGTCAACGATCGCCGCGAGCGTGGTCGATTTGCCGGAACCGGTCGTGCCGGTGACAAGCACAAGTCCGCGGTTCTCGTCCGCGATCTTGTTGAGGATCGGCGGCAGTCCAAGTTCGGCAAAACCGCGGATCGAATCCGAGATGACCCTGGCGACGATGCCGATCGAGTTGCGTTGCTGAAAGATGTTGACGCGAAACCTGCCGAGCCCGGAGACGCCGTATCCGATATCAACCTCGTACGCCTCTTTGAAATGCTGTTTTTGCCGATTTGACATCATAGAGAATGCCATTTCGAGCGTCTCGTCCTGCGTCAGACGGCTCACACCGGTCAGCGGCTTTAGTTCGCCCGTGACCCGTATCACAGGGAACGAACCCGCACGCAAATGGAGGTCAGAGGCGCCGAAACTCATTGCCATTCGCAGTAGATCATCTATTCGGGTTGACATAATTTACGAACCGAGAAAATCAGGCGGCTGAGGAATCGTCCAGGTACTGTCAGCACTCTGTGCGCCAAGATAGTTCAACCCTGATTTTAACTCTTGCCGAACAGCGAGGTCAACGTATTTTTTCGCCCGAGCGACCGGTTCCAATGCCTCGGAGTGCCGGAGCTAACCCGGATAGTGAGCCCGAGGGCAAAGGGCAAGATGCCCCTTTCGGAACTATTCGCATTTTGTCTTATGCGAAACAAAAAAGTAATAATGACCGTAATGATCGTCAGAATCTAAATCAAATTCGGGAGTGTGAAATGATCAAGAGCCTGTTGAGTATTCTCGTCGCATTTATCATTATCGTAATCGGCAATACCGTTATCGTTGCCCAAACAAATATGAAACCACCTGTCGCAAAAAAGGTCCCAAAGGTTCTGAAGATCCATGGTTACGAGATCACCGACAACTACGCCTGGCTCCGCGATCGCAACAAGGTCAAAGACCCGGCTGTTATCGATTATCTAACAGCGGAAAACAAATACACCGAGTCCTTTATGGGGCAGCATCAGCCGTTGGTCGATACGCTCTACAATGAAATGATCGGGCGGATCAAGCAGACGGATACGAGTGTTCCGTACAAGAAAGGCGATTACTGGTATTTCACCAAGACCGAGGAAGGCAAGCAATATCCGACTTATCTTCGCGGCAAGGCGAAAGACGGCAGCGACGCCGTCGTTCTCCTTGATCAAAACGAGATGGCGAAAGGGCTCAAGTATTTTGCGATCGCCGAGTTTGATGTCAGCGATGACGGCAATATTTTGGCGTTTTCAACCGATACGACGGGCTACCGGCAATACACACTCCAGTTCAAGGACCTGAGGACGGGCCAAATATTGCCCGACAAGGTCGAGCGCGTCACTTCGTTCGTTTGGACTCCGGACAATAAGACAGTGTTCTTCGGCACGGAGGATGACGTTTCCAAACGTTCAGATATAGTTTGGCGGCATGTCCTCGGTTCCGGAAAGCCGGTTCAGGTGTTCAACGAGAAAGACGTCCTGTTCAATGTTGGGGTCGGTCGGTCGCGCGATGGCAAGATGCTGTTTATCGGTTCCGGGGCGAAAACATCTACCGAGTATCGTTATCTGCCGTCTGATGATCCGAAAGGCGAATGGAAACTGGTCACACCCAGGCGCGAAGGCCACGAGTACGACGTGAATTTTGACATGGGTGAATTCTACATCCGTACGAACAAGGACGCCGAGAATTTTAGGGTTGTCAAGGCTCCGGCCAACGATCCTTCGGAGAAGAACTGGAAGGACTTTATCCCGTCGAATCCCGAGATCAAGGTTGAAAGCATCAGTTTTTTCAAGAACTATGCGGTGATCAGTGAGGTTGAGAACGGCATCGAGTACCTGAAGGTGATTGACCGCAGGACCCGACGTGCCGATGCTCGGATAGCCACACCCGAAACGGTATATACGATGGGCCTGGCTAACAACCCCGAGTACGATACGCCTACAGTACGCTACTCCTATTCGTCGATGATAACGCCGCAATCCACGTATGAATTTGACTTTGCGACGCGCGAGAGCAAATTGCTGAAGCAGCAGGAGATACCATCGGGTTACGATAAGACGCAATACGAAACGAACCGTGTTTGGGCAACCGCTCGGGACGGCGTCAAGGTCCCGATCCTCGTTGTAATGAAAAAGGGGACCAAACTAGACGGCAAGGCTCCGATGCTGCTCTATGCCTATGGGTCATACGGCGTTTCGATGACCCCGAGTTTTTCGACGGCTCGCCTCAGCCTCGTTGATCGCGGAATGATATATGGAATTGCTCTGATCCGCGGCGGTGGTGAACTTGGCGAAAAATGGCGCCAGGCCGGGCGAATGTTCACCAAGTTGAATACATTTAATGATTTCGTTGACTGCTCAAAATGGCTGATCTCAAATAAGTATACCGCCAGCGACCGACTTGTCATCCAGGGCGGTTCAGCGGGTGGGCTTTTAATGGGAGCAGTCGTCAATCAGGCCCCGGAATTGTACAAGGCGGCAATAGCACAGGTGCCTTTTGTTGATGTCATGAACACAATGCTCGACGAAACGCTGCCGCTCACGACCGAAGAATGGATCGAATGGGGAAATCCGAATGAAAAGAAAGCATGGGACTATATGATCCAATATTCGCCGTATGACAACGTCAAAAAGCAAAATTATCCCAATATGCTGATCGAGGTGTCGCTAAACGACAGTCAGGTGCCGTATTGGGAAGGTGCCAAATGGGCCGCAAAGCTTCGCGAAATGAAAACCGACAACAACGTCGTCCTCCTGAAAACAAACATGGGAGCGGGGCACGGCGGATCTTCGGGGCGATATGATCGTTTGAAAGAAGTGGCGTTTGACTATGCATACGCCCTCACGCAGGTAGGCATCACCAAATAAGCTCTTACAGCGTTAATGGATGATCGGATCGGTGCCGGGTTACTCGGCACCGATCCTTTTTTTCAACTTGACCTCAATTTCGGTCAAAATGACCGTATTTGCAGAAGGTGGCCTTTGGTAAACGTTCAGAAATCTCGCCAGTAGGCAATTTTTGCTCATAAATGTTTGGCACGAAGTTTGCCCCAGGGCATGGACGAATCGGAGGAAGGCGTCCATCGAAAAAAAGCGTTGTCAAAGGCTTTATCAATGAGTTAGAATCTTAAAGGAAAACATTAAACAATGTTTTCTCTGCGCAGCAGCCTTCCGTCGAAATACTCGACCAAATTTCCTTCCTTCTAATGGAAAAGCGATCCTCAACTTCAATCTCAAAGATGATTCCGATCCTGCTCGCAGCGATCGCGGTCGGTTGCCTTGCTTGGGTCGGTACCCGGCTAACGCCCTCGCGAATAGACGTGCCTCTGGTCGTTTTGGTCGCGATGTCGATCGCAGTCGGGTCGTTTCTAAAGGCAAACATTGGAAAGTATGATCTCCATTCCGTGATCGGTTTTGCGGTTGTATTGACAGTTGTTTACCTTTACGGCGGCGATGTCGGCGTTGTGGCAGCGGCATTTCATTTTGCAGCGGTCGCGGTCATATCATCGACCTTGTCAAAGGCAGGGAATCTTGCCGAACGTGCTGCGACGGCCTCGATCGGCGTAGTTGCGGCGACGGCCGCCTGGCAGGCGGTGGCGACAATGTTCGGCTCGGTCGAGATCGTGGCTCAGCGGTCTGACATGACCAGTTTTGTATGGATCGTCTCGGTCGCGACGATCGTCATGTACACAACGGCGGCGTTCCTAAATTTTGTTGTTTTCAGATTTGGCGGTTATACAGATCCGCGACGCGGCTTTGATAAATATCTCTTTGATTCGCTGATCATCTTCGCGATGGTCGGGGTCGCGGGCGGTCTCGCCATCTCCGGCATAGTCCAGACCAACGCGTACGTGGTTTCGGCGGTAGCGGCATTTTTCTCATTAGTTTTCTACATGTATCGACGCTATGTCTCCGATATCAGCACGACGGCTGAGCGGGCTCGATCACGTGAACGCATCAGGGCCGATTCGGCCGAAAGCAAGGTCGAGACGCTTGAGAAATACGTCGGCGAACTAGAAACGATGACGCAGTACCTGCAGGAAAGCCACGAGAAGTTCCGTCACGCGGCTTACCATGACGAACTAACGGGACTCCCGAACAGGAACTACTTTATCGATCGGCTGAAATTGATGCTTCAAGAGAGCAAAGATAACACTGAGGCAAACTTTGCGGTACTTTTGCTCGACCTCAATCGCTTTAAGACCATAAATGACAGCCTTGGCCACTCGATGGGAGACCGTCTGATCCGAAACGTCGGCAAGCGGCTGGGTGAAATGGTCCGCGAGGATGACATGGTCGCGCGGTTCAGCGGAGATAAATTCGGGATCATTTTGAGTGATCTGCTGCTTCGCGACGAAGCATTGGCCTTCGCCGACCGTCTCAACAAACGCATCGCAGAGCCCTACACTATCGAGGGCCGACAAGTCTTTACGAACGTCAAGATCGGTATCGCGTTTGGCAATTCGCGTTATGTCGAGGCCGAGGATCTCCTGCGAGACGCGGACATCGCGATGTACTATGCCAAGGACAACAACGAGAACCACGTGATCTTCGATCAGAAGATGCACATTCGGGCGGTTACCCGGATGCAGCTCGAAACCGACCTCAGATACGCGATCGAGCGGAAGGAGTTTGAACTGTTTTACCAGCCGATCATCGGCCTCGAAAGCGCCGATCTTATCGGGTTTGAGGCCCTTGTCAGATGGAACCATCCGACCCGCGGATTGGTTCCGCCCAATGAGTTCATTCCGATCAGCGAAAATACGGGTCTTATCGTCCCGATGACTATCCAGATACTTCATTCGGCTTGCAATCAGGTCGCACTTTGGCAAGCCCGCAATCCCGGCGGCCCGCTGCTCAGCGTAGCGGTTAATCTGTCGGGAAAGCACTTCGCTCATCCGAATCTGGTCGATCAGATAAATGCCGTCCTCGAAGAAACACGTATTTCGCCGTCATCACTGAAACTCGAACTGACGGAAAGCGCGGTTATGGAGAACGCTGAGACAGCTATCCTTATGCTCAAGGAGATCAAGAAAACTGGCGTTCAGATCAGTATCGATGATTTTGGGACGGGTTATTCGAGCTTAAGTTATCTTCATCGATTTCCGATCGACTTGCTGAAGGTGGATCGCTCGTTCGTCAGCGCGATGGAAGAAAATACCGAGAACGGCGAGATCGTCCGGACAGTGATCGCCTTGGCAAAGGCCCTTAATCTGAAGGTCGTCGCCGAGGGGATCGAGAGCATACACCAGTTTCACCAACTCCGGATCCTCGGGTGTGAATACGGACAGGGTTATCTGTTCTCAAAACCGCTTCCGGTAGTCGAGATCGAAAAACTGCTCCAGGAGCGGTCCCGATGGCGCAATATCCTGCCGGTCCAATCTACCCCGATGTTCCAAACAACGCCGCAGGACATAAATCACCTTCGGATCGCCTGATCAATGCGGTTTCAGCCGACGAATACGGCCGGATCGGCCCCGAGCGGAAACGCGGTTTCGTACGCCGACGCCAGATTCAAGAGGACGTCTTCAGACCAAAAATTTCCAACCAACTGTAAACCGATCGGCAACCCGTTATCCGAAAGTCCGCACGGTACGCTGATCGCCGGCACACCCGCCAAATTTGCCGAGACAGTATAAATATCGCTCAGGTACATCGCCAATGGGTCGTCTGATCGTTCGCCGATCTTGAATGCGGTCGACGGGGACGTCGGTGTCAGTATCGCGTCACACGCCGTAAATGCCTGTTCGTAATCCATTTTGACCAAATTACGGACCTTTTGAGCCTTAGAGTAGTACGCGTCGTAGTAACCGCTTGAGAGGACATAAGTTCCCAGCATGATACGCCGCTTTACCTCGGGGCCAAATCCGGCCTCGCGGGTCTTAAAGTACATTTCACGCAATCCGGGTGCGTCGTCAGCTCGGAAACCGTAACGGGCTCCGTCATATCTGGCCAGGTTTGACGACGCTTCGGCGGTCGCGATTATGTAATACACGGCGATGCCGTATCTGGCGTGCGGTAACTCGACATCGACGATCTCCGCTCCGAGCGAACGAAAATTCTCGATCGCGGTTTCGACCGATTCACGAACATCGGCGTCGAGGCCTTCGCCGAACAGTGCCCGCGGAACCCCGATCGTCTTTCCAGCGACATCGGCCCCAAGTGAAAATTTGTAATCCGGAACCGCAACGTCCGCGGAGGTCGAATCGTGGGGATCATGACCGGCAACCACCCCCAAAACGTCCGCAACATCGGACGCCGTCCTTCCAAAGATCCCGATATTGTCGAGCGATGATGCGAAAGCTACCAGCCCGTAACGTGAGATCCGGCCGTAGGTCGGTTTAAGACCGACAATGCCGCAAAGTGCCGCGGGCTGCCGGACCGATCCGCCTGTTTCCGAGCCAAGCGACGCACGAACAACACCCGACGCAACGGCGACCGCCGAGCCCCCCGAACTACCGCCCGGTACGCGTGTCACATCCCACGGATTTCGAACTATGCCGAACGCCGATGATTCGTTGGACGAGCCCATCGCGAACTCATCCATATTCGTCTTGCCGATCATCACGGCACCGGCATTATTGAGCCGCTCGATCGCTGTAGCGTCGTACTGGGCCCGGTAATTATGAAGAATGTGCGAGCCGCATGAAGTTCGCATACCCTTTGTGCAAATATTGTCCTTGATCGCGACGGCCATTCCACCGAGAGGCGTATCGCCGCGTTCTTCAACTGCGAGAGCCTGCCGAAGAGCATGTTCGTGCTCGATCGACAAAAACGAGTTGAGTTGCGGATTCAATCTTTCCGCGGCTGCCAAAATACTCTCAATTTTTGAAACTACTGACATAAAAGTTATCTGGATACGCTCTCCACTAGCCACTTATCGCCGGACCTGGTTAGTTCGACATTTATCTGCTTTTGCTCGTTTCGTTCGTCATCACGCCAAAACAAAAGGACCTGAACGGTCGCCTTCGCCGAGTCGGCGGATCGGCATTCACCGATGCGGAACGCCTTTGGAAAGTTGTCGGTGAGAGTGAAAATGTCCTCCCCGCCGTCCGCCGCCCTTACCGCTCTTTCGTAAAATCCGGCCGTCAAATAGTCCTTTCTCAACGACAAATTCTCGAGAGACGGTTTCATTTCGTTGCCGAAATGAAACGAGTAGAACCGCTTAACACCGTCACGAGCCGACGTGCACTCGGCCGACTCAAGTGTCGGCACACTGCACCCCGAGATCACAAGGCACAGTGCGACCGCCAAAATGGCGGTTAACGCGTTGCTCGCAGTGTGCGGTCCGGATGAGATCATTTACAAAACCTTGGGTACCTGAAAGTGCCCCGCCACCGCCGACGGAGCTTCAGCGAGTGCGGCGTTTTGTCCAAGAGAACCGGCCACGACATCCTCGCGGATCGATTCTGTCGCGGCCCCTTCGCGAGTCAATCCGCCCAGCATCGGTTCGACCTGATCGGTCTCAAGTTCATTAAGCTGTTCGATGTATTTTACGATATCGGCCATTTGAGGCGTATACATTACGACCTCGTCGTCCGAGATCTCGAGATGGGCCAATTTAGCTACTTTTCGTACGTCCATAAAATAAATGCCGGTCAACTCGCCGCGATGCGCCGTTTCTGACGGGCAAGATACAACGCAGCGGTTTTTAGAAATGACTCTCTGAGATGTTCGTCCGCGATCGCGTCGGCTGCGGCCCGCAATTCCGGGTCAAGTTCCGCTGCTGCAGGAGCATCCTCTGAACCCGGCGAGACCCGCGAGGCGACCGCAGAACCGTCGACGATAAATTCGATAAATCGAACTCTGCCGTCACCGAGGACAGAATTAAGCTTGGCGACCATCTGCGGAGCCATATCCTCGAGATGCCGCTGCCATGTTTTGTCCTCGACGGCGACCTTCAGCCGCCCTTCCGCAAAGTCCACCGCGGCTGTTCGTTCTTTGATCAGTTGGCCGCAGATCCTGCGCCAAGCGGCAAACACCACCGCAGACCGGGCGGCCGGATCGAGTTCCATCCCATCCATTATCTTAGGTAGTGCGCCGAATAACTGTTCCATTTGCGATTGACGGCCAATAAACTATCATTTTAGACGAGATCGGCCACAAATGCGAAAACTGTAGAAATCATGATCGAATTACCAAAATTGATCCTTGCATCAGGCAGCCCGAGACGGTCTGAGATACTGACGTCTGTTGGCTGGACGTTCATAAAACACCCGGCGGATATAGATGAATCAGAGATCGACGGCGAATCGCCGGCCGATTATGTCCGGCGGCTCGCAGTTGAAAAGGCCGAAGCGGTGGCCGGAGAGTATCCGGGCTCGATAATACTCGGGGCCGATACAACTGTCGTCATCGACGGGATGATAATCGGCAAACCGTTGGATCTTGACGATGCGCGCCGCATGATCGCGATGCTTGCCGGCAATTGGCACGAGGTGCTAACCGGCATTGCGGTTTCTCAGGATGGAAAGAGTCGGTCGGCGATTCAAACGACCCGCGTTAAGTTTGCCCCGATGACGGCCAGCGAGATCGAATACCTGGCCGTTTGCGGAGATCCACTTGATAAAGCCGGTGCATACGCGGTGCAGGCCCAAGCGGCGCTCTTCATCGAGGGCATCGACGGCGACTATTGGAACGTCGTCGGGTTGCCGGTCAAATTGGTTTACGATTTGGTTATGAAAAGGCCCGGCTACTAGCCGGGCCTAGAGGTCAAAGCAACCTGTCGATCGTTTTGGAAATTGGCCCTGTGAGGTCGGATTTGGGGTCGATACCGCCAAAAGGCTCAGTTGTCGCGTCACCGTTCTTATCAAGTATCACAAAGGACGGAACCTGTTCGATCTTGAAATTCTTGGTCGTGAGCAAGCCGTCCGAATCCCGAAGAACCGCCATGGTGAGCTTGCGGTCGGCCGCGAATTTTGCGACCGTCTCGTTGCTGGCATAGTTCTTCGATCGCGGATTGGTCGAATCGGTTACGACGAAATAGAAAACAACATTTTTCCCCGCATAGCGTTTTGCAAGGGCGTTGCTAAACTCGGCCTGCTTATCGGAAAGCGGCAGCCAGCTTGCACCGATCGCCAAAACGACGATCTTGCCGTTTTGAGACTCGACATCGACGCGTGTGCCGTCGAGTTTGGTAAGTACGGTCTGTCCAAAGGCGCCAATTGCCAATGCCAGGGAGATAACGGAAATTGTAATGAAACCTCTAAGTGTTTTCATACTTTTGCGAGACCCTATACGAGCGTTCTCACGTAGGTTGGATGCAAGTTTGATACCAAACTACTGCTTTCGATTGAGCAGGACATTGTCTATCAGGCGAACACTGTCAAAATAAACGGCGGTTGCGATCAGTGTTTCGTCATCTCCAATCTTTTCAACAGGTTGCAGCGTATTGCCATCCACGACGGCAACATAGTCCAAACGGGCCAGTGGTTCGGTTCCGATCCGTGACGTGACGATTTGCGCCAACGATGACGCATTTCGTTCACCTTTTTTGTAGGCGATCTTGGCCTCGCGCAGGGCGTCGATGATTATGGCTGCCTTTTGCCGCTGCTCGGGGCTCAGTAGTTCGTTTCTGGATGACATCGCCAAACCCGATGCTTCGCGGACGGTCGGAACAACGATGATCTCTGTCTCAAATCCAAGGTCGCTCGAAAGACGTTTGATCACCGCGACCTGTTGTGCGTCCTTCTGGCCGAAGAACGCGAGGTCCGGCCGGATGGTATTGAAAAGTATCGTGATTATGGTCGCAACGCCGCGAAAATGGCCGGGCCTCGACGAGCCTTCGAGTGCATCGGTCAGGCCCTCGACGTTAACGAATGTCGAGAAACCCTCAGGATAGATCTCGTGCTGCTCAGGCGCGAAAATATAGTCGACCTCGTATTCAGCGAGCAGAGCGGCATCAGCGGTCAGATCTCTGGGATATCGATCGAGATCACCCTTATCGTTAAACTGAGTCGGATTGACGAAGATCGACACGATCACGATGTCGCACATTTGCCTGGCTTCTCTGACGAGCGTCAGATGACCTTCATGCAGTGCTCCCATCGTCGGGACAAATCCGACGGTCTTAGCCTCACGCCGCAGCTTGCGTGCGATCGAGAACATTCGCTGTCGGCGGTTAATGATCTCCATTCGACTATTGGGACCCTTTCAATTCAGAGAGTGTTTCCTCGGTCAGCCCATACGACTCGGCGTCGGCCGGATACGAGCCGGATCTTACGTCTCTCGCCCAATTTTGGATCGCGTCCGTCATCACATCGCGGACGTTCGCATATTGCCGAACAAAGCGGGGCTGCCGTCCAAATGTCATTCCGACGAGGTCGTGCAGCACGAGTACCTGGATGTCGCAGCCGAGTCCGGCACCGATCCCGATGGTTGATATGCTGAGTTCGTTCGTGATCATTTGGGCAACTTCGCGGGGAACCAGTTCAAGTACGATCGCGAACGCACCGGCCTCTTCGAGTAATTTGGCGTCCTCGATCAACCGTTTCGCCTGTTCGGCGGTACGGCCCTGGACGCGGTAACCGCCCATCTTATAGACCGACTGCGGCGTCAACCCGATATGGGCGACAACAGGGATCTCTTCATCAACGAGCCGCCTGACCAGATCGACGCGGTTACGTCCGCCTTCCAGCTTGACCGCCTCGGCCCCGCCGTATTTCATTAAGCGAAGTGCGTTCTTGACGCTCTCGCCCTCATTTATGTGATAGGTGCCAAAGGGCATGTCGGCAATGACCATCGCCCGCTCCGTGCCGCGTTTGACGGCGATACACGCAGATGTGATCTCCTCCAGCGAAACCGGGATAGTGTTGCCGTATCCGTGAATTACGTTGCCTATACTGTCGCCGACCAGGATCATATCGACGCCCGCTTCATCTACGATACGAGCAGTCGGATAGTCATAAGCGGTCAGACAGACCAATTTTTGGCCGTTTTCCTTTGCCGCACGGATCGCGGGAAGGTAGACCTTGCCCTCTTTGTCTGGTTGGAGGTATGCCATAAAGTTGGTACAAGTCTAGCTTTTTGAACAGGTCAAGTCTACCATTTTGCGGTCAGTTTTCGCTTCATAGCCTGATTAGGATCCCAACGCCTCACATCGCTGTTGTCATCGACGGCAGCGAGAATATCGGCGATCTCACACCTCGTTACCGGATGTATTAGATGCGGGGCGATCTCGGCAAGCGGACACAGCACGAACTTTCTCAAATGCAGACGCGGGTGGGGAAGCGTGAGAAACGGCGTATCCACTACCAAATTACCAAAAGTGAGAATGTCGAGGTCGATCGTACGCGAGGCTTTTACGGATTTGTCTTTGCGGTCCAATAGATATTCGATCCGCAATAGCCGAGCCATCATCTGCGTCGGGCTTATGTCGGTCACACGTACCTCGGCGGCCATATTCAGAAATTTATTATCGGTATCGAGATCGATCGGTTGGGTTTCGTAGATCGCAGACAGCCGCTGCACGACAAAACTCGCTTCCAAAAGGCCGCGGACAGCCAGTAACAGGTTGCCGGCGCGGTCACCCAAGTTTGACCCAAGGCCAATATATGCTGTCGTGTATTCGGATTGCATCGATTATGCTATTAAGTAGATAGATCAAACCGAATCACTTGTCAAAGCACGCGGCAGTTCGTTTTTTGGCCGTGTCGAACATTTGTTTTCCCCGGAATCGTTTCTGCCAGATCCTAAATGACCAGTGTGAATTTGCGCCGGTCAACACGGGACCGAATTTTGAGGTCCGAATTACGCTATTTCGGCAGTTGCGGTTTGCCGCCGCGAATTTACTTTTTACCCGATTCAATGATTCAATATGACTGTTGAAATAGTTAATCCAGCAATGCCGTGCTCGGTTGGCATTCGGGCGGAAAATGCGTCTCCGTCTTTAGAAAATTGCACGCCAAACACTGATGCCGCGAAGAAAATTTCGTCACAGCCAGCGTTTTGACTCACCGAGCGATCATTCCTTTCAGGAATATCTCGTAAATCAACCGGCCCAGTCCACGACCCGAACTGAACTGCTACGCCTCATTCGTGGCGGCGAAGACACGTATTTGGAACTCAAGGTCAAGCTTTCGAACAGCGAACGCATCGCACAGGGAATCGTCGCCATCGCGAACACCGACGGCGGAACTATTATCTTCGGCGTAAACGACCAATTGCGGATAGAGGGCGTAGCAAATCCTGAATGGGTCCAGGCCGAGCTAACAAGGATCTGCCGGGAAGAGATCGTGCCGCCGGTTGTGCCGTTGATCGATACGATCGCATTTGACAGCGGGAAGCGGATCGTCGCACTGGACATCGATGGCAAACGTCGGCCGTACCGCACCCGTGACGGCAGATTCTATATGCGCCTCGGGGCTGAGAAGCGCGAAGTTTCGCGCGACGAACTTTCGAACTGGCTCGACGAACTACGTCCGCTCGGGTTTGAAAATATCCCACTTCAAACCGTGACCGAGAGTGATTTTGACGACGCGTTGCTATGGAGTTTTGCAAGCGGATTCGATGATAACGCGCCAAACATCAACCTGTATCAGACCAGCGATTTTTTGCGCAAGGACCTGTTGCTAGCCGTCGGCAACGTTGACGAATTCTTCCCGACCGTCGCCGCTGTTCTGCTTTTTGGCAAGGACGACCGTGTGCCCGAACTGCTGCCGCGCTCAAACATCACGGTCGCAAGGTTTTCAGGCGACAACGGCAACGCCCAGTTGATAGAGGCCGTCGAACTCAAGGGCAATATGCATACGCAGTTCGAAGGAATAATGGCGTTTATCAGCAGATATTGCGATCTGGCGAAGGAACGTCCGAAACGAAAGCTCGAACTCGTCGGCGATCCGGTCGTTCGGCCCCGTTCGCATTATCACTATTATTCGGTGGCCGAAGCTGTAATAAATGCTCTGATCCATCGCGACCTCGCACTACGTGAGATAAGGACACGCATAAATATCTATGACAGTTCGATCGAGTTCATAAACCCGCGGCGGACCAATGGTTTTTCGCCGCCGGCATCACGGGCGATACGGTACGGCATTACGCAGCGGCTCAATCCGCAGATCGCAGCGATCTTTACACGACGCGAATACGGAATAAATGCGCCGCATGGCGGTTTGCCGATGATCCTTCGGCAATCCAAGCGATTCTCTGGTCGCAAACCCGAGATCTACCTCGCAAATGATGAATTCAAGATAAAGATCTTTGCCGCGTGATCCGACCGATGAACGAAGACAGAAAGCCGATAGCTTTGGCGGAAAATGTTTCATTGTCGAACAGGGCCGCGGCGCTGATCTCGCTGGCCGCCGGGATAATATACTTCCTTTCTAACCCTAAGCCTCAAAGTTATTACGACTACACTTTTCGGGTCGCGGCTCAACTCCTGGCAGGGAAAGCAGGTTTTAGCGAACCGCAGCCATCCTGGCTCAACGAATTTGTTCCGTTCGAGGGGTTCTATTACTCGGTATTTCCGCTCGGGGCCGTCGTTTCGATGATCCCGGCGGCGGTCCTGAAATACATCGGCCTTATTTCGGGATCACCCGGCAGCGTTATCGCGTCTGTTCAATCGGTTGCGATATGCTTTTTACTGCTCAAGATCGCGTCGCGCTATGACGTGTCGATAACTCGACAGGCCGCTCTGGCAGTGTCGATCCTGTTCGGAACGTTTATGTGGACAAACCTGACATTTGCCGGTGCTTGGCAACTCGCACTTGGATTTGCAATGGTGGGGCAACTCGGTGCGATATATTTTACGGTGTATGACCGCAGGCCTTTGCTCGCCGGACTTTTCTTCGCTCTTGCGTTTGGAAATAGAACAGAGAATTTACTTACCGCGCCGATATTCTTCTACCTTTTGAGCCGTGATGGACCCGGTTTCGGATTTTCTGCCGGCATGGATATCGGCCCGTCTCGGACGCGGGCCGAAAATGATCCCGACCCGCGAGCCGTTCCGGCCCGATGGCGCCGTTTGGCATTGTTCTGTGTGGTCCCGTTTGTTCTCGGTACGGCCACGCTTGCCTACAACTACCTGCGTTTTCACTCGTTTGTCGACTTTGGCTACGCACGAATTCCGGGCGTACTTCAGGAACCTTGGTATGATCATGGGATATTTTCGACATACTATCTTTCAAGGCAGGCGTGGGAAATGTTGTTCAAGATGTGGAACGTAAAGACCGCCTTTCCATATCTCGTGCCCGACGGATTCAGCAGTTCGATATTATTCAGCAGCCCGTTCCTTTTGCTTGCCTTTCGTTTCGGGGCCCGTGATCGCTGGCTAAAATATGCGTCGTGGTTAGCTGTTGTCGTATTGACATTCCTGCTCTGGATCCACGGCAATTCGGGCGGATGGCAGTTTGGTTATCGGTACGCGATGATCCTGCTGCCGTGGGTATTTGTCATTATGCTCGAGTCGATGCCCAAACGCGTTTCGCCCGGCGAATGGGTACTTTTCATTTATTCGATCATGATGAATCTATATGCGACCTGGCTGTTTCACTGGACCGAGTATTTGAAACCTTGACCCGGCAATGCTAATTGACCTTTCCCCCCTGCGAACCTCTCGCGATTACCGGCTCCTGTTTTTTGGCCAGTTGGTGTCGTTTTTCGGGTCGATGATGACATTCATCGTCGTGCCTTGGCAGATGTTTCAGCTTACCGGGTCGTCGGCGATGGTCGGGTACATTTATCTGGCGGAATTCGTGCCGATGGTCGTGCTGGCGTTTGTCGGCGGGGCGATGGCGGATTTTCTGGACAAGCGGAAAATGCTGCGGCTGACGGAGATCGGGCAAACGGCCGTGACGGCGATCCTGCTGGCGAATTCGCTGCTGCCGAGGCCGCAGATCTGGGTTCTGTTTGTGGCGGTCGCGTTGCATGCGGGGCTGGCGGCACTTCAAAGGCCCGCATTCGAATCCTTCATCCAAAAAGTGATACCGGCTGAGATGATGTCCGCTGTGATGGCGCTCAACTCGATCCGCTACAGCGTCGGAGCGATCATCAGCCCGGCCGTCGCGGGGCTCATTGCGACGCAGTTCAACGCTTCGATCGCGTATACGATCGACCTGGTCACATTCGTCGCGTCGCTGATCGCGGTGTTCATGATCAGGTTCGTGCCGCCGCCGGAGAATGCCGAGAAGCCGAGTTTTCAATCGATAAAACGTGCGTGGAAATACGCGTTCAGCCGCCAGGAACTGGTCGGAACGTACTTTATCGATATCGCGGCGATGTTCTTTGCGATGCCGCAGGCACTCTATCCCGCACTCGCCGTGATCTACGGCGACAAATACGTCGGCTTCTTCCCGGCAGCGATCGCGTCGGGAGCTTTGATCGCGAGCCTGACCTCGGGCTGGACCCGCAAAATTCACAGGCACGGCCTGATGGTGACGATCGCGGCCGTGTTGTGGGGCGTCGCGATCGCATTTTTCGGGCTGGTCGATTCGCTGGTGCCGGCGCTCTTGTTTCTGGGGGCGGCTGGATTCTTTGACATGATCTCGGGCATCTTTCGCGGCTCGATCTGGAATCAGACGATCCCAAATTACCTTCGCGGACGCCTCGCGAGCATCGAAATGATGAGCTATCTCACCGGCCCGATGCTCGGCAGTGCTAAAATGGGTATCGTCGCAGAGAAGTTCGGCGTCAAGACGGCATTGGTCAGCGGCGGCGTACTTTGTGTCGTTGCCGTGATCGGAGCCGCGGTCTTCCTGCCGAAATTCGCAACCTACGACGGCCGCGAGGGCGTCAAAAAACGCGAGATCGAAGAGGCGGAACGGGCGGAGATGCTGAGGGTTTCAGAATCGGAGTTTTAACTATGGCAATTGTACGTAAAAGACAGATCGAGAATCTCGAACAGATGAGCGGCGAGCAGCTTGAGGCGTTTTTGGACCTGATGCCGGCGAGGCAGGAATCGGTGAGCCAGATGCTCGATTACGTCGAGGACGAACTCTACGAGACCGAGTGCGATCACAGTCTGCGGCACTCGATGCGGTTCATGATGAAGAACGGTCTCGATTTCCCCAAACTCACCAACTGGCTCAACGAAAACGGCGGCTATTG
>CALDGX010000007.1 GCA_937941715.1 uncultured Chloracidobacterium sp.
CGATCGTCCCGATGTTCACGTGCGGCTTGCTGCGGTCAAATTTTTCCTTACTCATAACTTCTCCTAATCTCTCTTGGTATCAGAACCGGGCCAAAAACTAATTGCTGCTTGCTCCCTTGACCTTTGCGATGATCTCCTCGGCCACGTTTCGCGGAGCCTCGGCATAACGCTCAAAATGCATGCTCGAAGTTGCTCGTCCCTGCGTGGACGAACGAAGGTCCGTCGTATAACCGAACATTTCCGAAAGGGGCACGAATGCCGTGACGACAGATACATTACCCGGACGCGGCTCCATCTTATCGATCTGGCCGCGGCGGCGATTAAGGTCGCCGTTGACCGAACCCATGTATTCTTCAGGGGTTACAACTTCGACCTTCATGATCGGCTCAAGCAGGACGGGCTTCGCTTTCTTGACCGCATCCTGGAAAGCGAGGCTTCCGGCGATGTGGAATGAACGCTCGTCCGAGTCGACTTCGTGATACGAACCGAAAACAAGGCTCGCCTTGATGTCCACCAGTTCGTATCCGGCAAGGAAACCGCGACGCATCGCGTCCCTGATACCCTCCGATACCGGTTTGATGAACTGACGCGGGATCGCTCCGCCGGTGATCTTGTCCTCGAAGACAAAGCCTTCACCCGGTGCCGGTTCGACCTCGAGTTCCACATGGCCAAACTGGCCGCGGCCGCCCGACTGCTTCTTAAAGATCTCTTTGCCGGGTGCGGCCATCGTGATCGTCTCACGATAAGCTACTTGCGGTTTACCAACGTTCGCCTCAACACCGAATTCGCGCTTCATGCGGTCAACAATGATCTCGAGGTGAAGTTCGCCCATACCGGCGATAATGGTCTGGCCCGTTTCATGATCGGTCGAAACCTGGAACGACGGATCTTCCTGAGCGAGGCGGTTGAGCGCGATGCCCATCTTGTCCTGATCAGCACGAGTCTTCGGTTCGACCGCGACACGCACGACCGGATCCGGGAATTCCATCGACTCGAGAATGATCTGCTTGCTTTCGTCTGAAATGGTGTCGCCGGTCGTGACATTCTTCATGCCGCCGATCGCGACGATCTCACCGGCCGATGCCGTTTCGACGTCTTCACGCTTGTTCGCGTGCATCATCATCAAACGGCCGACGCGCTCTTTCGAACCTTTGATCGTGTTGTAAACGTATGAACCCGACGTGACCGTTCCCGAGTATATGCGAACGAATGCAAGCTGACCCAAATGCTTGTCAGCCATCAATTTGAAAACAAGTCCGGCAAACGGCTCTTTGGCGTCTGCGGCACGAGTTTCGATCTCGCCGGTCTTGGGATTCTCACCCTCGATCGCGGGAATATCCAGCGGGCTCGGGAGGTAATCCACGACCGCGTCAAGCAATGTTTGCACACCCTTATTCTTGAATGCCGAACCGGTAACGACCGGGACGATCTTCATTGCGAGGGTGCCTTTTCTCAAGGCGGCACGGATCTCGTCTTCCGAGATCTCTTCGCCCTCGAGATACTTCATCATCAGGTCGTCGTCGATCGCCGAAACAGCTTCGACCAACTTCTCACGCTGTGCCTTGGCGGCATCCAGCAGATCTGCCGGAATGTCGAGCGTCTCGTACTTGGCACCTTTCGTTTCATCGCTCCAGATGAGGGCCTTCATCGTGATCAGGTCAACGACGCCCTTGAGGTGCTCTTCGAGGCCAATAGGCATCTGCAACGCGACCGCATTGGCTCCGAGACGCTTCAGGATCGAATCAAACGACCGATCGAACGAAGCACCCGCGCGATCCAGCTTGTTGATAAAGCAGATACGCGGCACACCGTACTTATCAGCCTGACGCCAAACAGTCTCAGATTGCGGCTCAACGCCGGCAACACCGTCAAATACACAGACCGCACCGTCCAGAACACGCAGCGAACGCTCAACTTCCATTGTGAAGTCTACGTGTCCGGGAGTATCAATGATGTTGATGCGATGTTCGACGTTATTGCGGGTCCAGAAACAGGTCGTGGCGGCCGATGTGATCGTGATACCGCGCTCCTGCTCCTGTTCCATCCAGTCCATCGTCGCAGTTCCTTCGTGAACCTCGCCGATCTTGTGCGAAACACCAGTGTAGAAAAGCACGCGCTCAGTCGTCGTGGTCTTACCCGCGTCGATGTGGGCCATGATGCCGATGTTTCTAAATTTGTCTAAACTGATCTTAGCCATTTTGGTAAATCATTGGTCGCGGGCAAATAGGCCCGCTCTCTATTAGAATCTGTAATGTGCGAACGCCTTGTTGGCTTCGGCCATACGGTGAACGTCGTCCTTCTTCTTCATAGCTCCGCCGCGGCCGTTGGTCGAATCGAGCAACTCGCCGACGAGTCGGTCGACCATCGTCTTTTCGCTGCGGTTGCGGGCATTCAGCACGATCCAGCGGATCGCCAGCGTATTGCGGCGGTCACGGCTAACCTCGAGCGGCACCTGATAGGTCGCACCACCGATACGGCGCGATTTGACCTCAAGGGTCGGAGCAACGCCTTCGAGAGCCTTCTTAAAGACCTTGATCGGCTCCTCGCCAGTCTTTTCAGCGAGTTTCTCCATCGCCGCGTAAAAGATCTGCTCGGCCACGCTCTTCTTACCTTCCCACATCAGGCCGTTGATAAATTTGGTCACGGCGATGCTGTTATAGATCGGATCCGGTAATACTTCTCTTTTTCCTGCAACTCTACGTCTTGGCATAATTCTTATTGGAGTGCGGACACTCTTGTCCGCCTGAGTGCCGCTTCGGCACGAAAACAATCTCGCCGTAGGAACCGGCGATGCGGACAAGAGTGTCCGCTCTCCCTACCTATTTCGCTCCCTTCGGGCGTTTCGCACCGTACTTCGAACGGGCCTGGTTTCGGTTCGCGACACCTGAGGCATCCAGCGTTCCGCGGATAACGTGATAACGAACACCCGGAAGATCCTTGACACGGCCGCCGCGGATGAGCACGATCGAGTGCTCCTGCAGGTTGTGGCCGATACCCGGAATGTATGTCGTGACTTCGATCTGGTTGGTCAGACGCACACGGGCGACCTTACGAAGAGCCGAGTTCGGCTTTTTCGGGGTCGAGGTGTAAACACGTGTGCATACCCCGCGCTTCTGCGGATTGGACTGCAGAGCCGGGCTGGCCGTTTTGTACTTAACGCGTTGGCGTCCTTTTCTAACTAATTGGTTGATCGTCGGCATTTTTCGCTACCTTTAATTTAAAAATCCGAAAGGCAAAAGTTCTCTCTTACCTGACTCTTGCCGGACGCATCCGGCAGTTAGCTCAAGCAGCATTCAGCTTGCTTAGTTAATTAAATTGAACCGTCTTCCTAAGAAAATGAAACTTTGCTGTAGCGTGGCATATAAGATATGTTCAGATTCACCGAACGGCCTGTGATGACCGTCTTTACGCAACAATCCGTGTTTCAATTCTCAAAAAACAACCTTGTTTTCTCACTTGGAGTCGCAAGGCAACCCAGACCGCTATAGTCCGAAACTTTAGATACTATGAATTTACGTCCTTCTTGTCAAGCGGGGTTTTGCACTAACGCGGATTTGTTTGTAGAATCTCTATTTTTGAAAACGACTAGAATTTTGACTTTGAGACAATGAACAACAATACCACGAACCTGGAGACCTATCTTGCCCGTTTTACCGAATCCGACTGGATCGCAGCGATCGAAACACTATTGCCCGAAGTCCACGAGGTTGACCGCAATGCCGTTCAGATCTGGTTCCGATTTTACCCGCTGAGGCTTAAGCTTGCGATCGACGCCGCCGAGGACCGTGAGGCAGCGCTGCGCGGGATAGCGATGCAGGGCAATTTCGAACTGAAAGGCCAGATCGACACCTCGCATCATTTCCTTTATGGACATCGCTACTGGAAGACGGTCAAAGCCGCGATCGAGGCCGAAGCCGCTGTATTTACAGACCAGACGCCTGCACTTGCCGACGAGATCAGGGATATTGCCAAGCTCGTAGCCGAAAAGCTCTCGGTTGAGCCGCAGATCGTGATCGCAATGGTCGCTATCGGGCTATCTACGCTCAACCAGACGGGACTTGAAGCATTTAAGGCGGCATCGGGCGAGGTCAAACAGCCGTCCGGCACTATGGCAAAATCGCCCAACGCCGTGATCGCTGAACGTGCGGCCGATGATTCGCAGGGCCTGTTCGGTTTTCTGAAGACCGTGAACAAGCGATTTTCGGTCAACTTTGCATCGCTCGCATCGACCGGCAAGTTCCCGATCATGCAGGACCAGGAGATCACCGGAGCATCTGCCGCCGACCACTCGCAGGATTGGCAAAAGCAGGACGGCCGCTGCTGGGAAGGGCCGGTCCCGATCGAGTGTACCGCCGCGTCGTGCGGAACATGCTGGGTCGGCGTTCTCGGCGGCCAGGAGAAACTGACCGAGGTCAGCCCGCGTGAACGCCGCCAAATGAAGGTCTTCGGGTATGAACAGCCCACCGACGCCAAGCCATTCATCCGGCTCGCCTGCCAGGCCAAGGCAAGCGGCAATGTGACGATCGTTGTTCCGCCTTGGAATGCCGTTTTTGGTAAGAAAGTTAGGGGCAATGTCGAGGAGATCGAACTGGAGCCCAACACGACCTCTGCCAAACGCCTTCGCGAGACGATCGCGTCGGCAACGTCGGGCGAATAAACTGGGATTTCCACAAAGACACAAAGGGCACGGAGTCAAAAAACTCGGTGCCCTTTACTGTTACCATTATCTCTTATCTTATTCTTATCCGTGCCAATCCGTGTCCATCCGTGGTTAAAAAACTCTTCCTCTTTTGGAAAGGATCCTACTGGCAGTCATTATCGTACGCAGACCCCAATGTTGTACCGGTCACCCGATAACATTTATTCAGATCGGCAGGCTGGAGCACGCGATCAAATATCTCTCTCTGGGGTTGCCAGACCAGACCTGTGTCATTTTGCATTTTTAGACGGATATTTGTCGCCGCGGCAGGAATATATGCGACTCCTTGCCAGCCCGCAGTCTTTCCTTTCTCTCGCCAGCTTAAACCTGGTCTTCCGGGTTCGTCCCACGTGATCTCAAAATGTGCAATATACGCGCCCTGTTGCATGAATTTGATCCAATTGTCCGGCTTTCGAACCGGCTCCGGTTTCGGCTCGATTTCCGGTTCTTCTTTGACCCCGTTCCATTTATGCCAGATCTTTAGTCTAAGTTTTTGGTCTTTCACGACGGACTCCACATCGTCAATGATCAGCCGAATTATTCCATATCTAGTCTTGTCAGAAAGATCCTCGCGTGCACCCCATTTTTCGGCGATTGCTTCGATCTTTGCCTCGTCATTTATGAATTCTGAAAGCCCCTCTTTAAGTTCCTCAAGCAAGGCCGCAACCCCGTCCTCATCCAAAATGGTCTTATTGTCCTGTTGAGCCATCGCCCCGACAGACAACAACAAGCAAACCAGCAACGAAGCCGCAAAAAAACGAATGCCTTTTAGCTCTAAGTTAAACATAAACGATCTCCTCTATTAGTCAGGAATCTTAGACCTGTTTCCAACCAGTAACAAATTCATAATTGGAGATCGGGACATTCACGCCCGCCTCGGTTGCTCTATGATGCGAAAATTCCTCACAAGATGCTGATAAAAAACAATGTCGACGGAAACGTCAAAAACGGATAAGACATCGAATCCCAAAAGCCACCTCCTTATCCGTGCTCATCTGTGTCTATCCGTGGTAAAAAAATTCCTTCTCTTCTCCGAGTCTTCGCGACTCTGCGGTAAAGTATTTTAGTGACCCAAGAAAGAACTTCAATTTCGCCTGTCTGGCTTGTCGTCATCGCCGTGCTTTTATGGAGTACCGGCGGGATGTTCATAAAGCTCGCGACAAACCTCGACGCGTATCAGGTCACGTTCTTCCGCTCGCTGCTGGCCGGGCTCACGGTATTGATCATCACCCGGCGAAACGGACTCCGGATAAACGCGTTCGGTGTGATGTGCTCGATAATTTACGCGACACTTTTATTCCTATTTGTCTGGGCGACCAAGCATACGACCGCCGCCAACGCGATCTTTCTTCAATATACGGCTCCTGTTTACATTCTCATCCTCGCTCCGTTTGTCATCGGCGAAAAATTTCACCTTCGTGATCTTGCGACGGTAATATTCTGTATCGCGGGAATGTCGTTGTTTTTTGTCGGCGACCTGACCATCGGCGACTATCAGGGCAACATCGCCGCCCTCGGATCAGGCATATTTCTTGGCCTTTACATAATGTTGCTAAAGCACCCGAGGGCAGTCGGCATGAATTCGGTCATAACGGTCATCTACGGTAATTTTTTGCTGGCATTACTGACACTGCCGTCCGGCATTGCATCGGTCTCGACGATCACGCTGGGCGATCTCGGTGCCGTCGCATTCCTCGGCATCTTCCAGATCGGGATCTCATATATTCTCTTTATCAAGGGAGTTACAGCCGGAACGCGTCCTCTCGACGCCAGCATCATCGGCTTTATCGAACCGCTCCTCAATCCCGTCTGGGTCTTCATCTTCGTTGGCGAACGTCCGTCGAACTGGGCTGTCCTCGGCGGCCTGATAATAATTGCGACAGTTATCGCTCACACGTTTATCCAGTACCGAAATCGGACCGAAGTCTCGGCCGCTTAGATTAATTGCAAGTTTTGCTCTAAAATCCGTTGAGACCTAAGGGGCACTCGGCCCTATCATCCTATGCCCAAATATACTCTTCGCGAAAAGTTCAGATATCACTTCGAAAACACGATGTCACGCGGACCGGTCGCGGTCATTCAGTGGCTGGCGATCGTTTCGATCGTGTCGGTGGTCTTTCTCGGCACGATCATTCTCGCTTTCGGCATTACGGGGTCGACCGATACCGATGCCGAGCCGTTAGGCTTTGTCGAGGGCACCTGGAAGAGCCTAATGGCTACCCTTGATCCGGGCACGATGGGAGGCGATGAGGGCTGGGAGTTTCGAATGGTCAGATTTATTGCGACCTTGATCGGCATCTTTTTGATCTCGATACTGATCGGTTCTATATCATCCGGGATCGATCAAAAGATCGAGGAACTTAAACGCGGCCGTTCACGGGTACTCGACGGCAACCACACACTGATTCTCGGCTGGTCAGAAAAGATATTCACCATAATCAAAGAGATCGTTGAGGCCAATTCGAATCAAAAACGCCCGTGCATCGTCATACTTTCGGACAAGGACAAGGTCGAGGCCGAAGAGGAGATCAAGAGCCGCGTCGGTGATTTTCGAAACACCAAGATAGTCGTTCGCAGCGGCAGTACGCTCGAATCATCGGCCGCCGAAATGGTCAACATTAACGAGGCCCGTTCGATCATAGTGCTTTCGCCGGAGGTCGAAAATCCGGACACATTTGTCATCAAGACCGTACTCGGGATAACCAACGGCCGCCATCGGCATGCCGAACCCTATCACATCGTCGCAGAGATCCGCGATGAGCGAAACCTTGAGGCCGCTGAGTTAGTCGGCAACGGCGAGGCAGTCTATGTCCTTTCCGAAGATCTGATCGCACGTGTCATCGCACAGACCTGCCGCCAATCAGGCCTCAGCGTCGTTTACAGTGACCTGCTTGAATTTGAGGGTGATGAGATATATTTTGAGGCACTTCCCGATCAACTTATCGGAAAGACCTATCGTGACTCGCTCTTTGCTTACGAAGACTCGGCGATCATCGGTATCTACACTGCCGACGGCGAAGTTTTGATCAATCCGCCGGGTGACCGGATCCTCTCGGTCGGGGAAAGCGTGATTGCGATCTCAGAAGATGATGATACGGTCATCCCAAACGGCCGGGCCGACGTTCGGATCGAAAGCGACATCTTCAATCACAGTCAGTACACCGCCCTCAGGGCTGAAAATACCCTGGTCCTCGGTTGGAACGATAAAGGGTCGCGAATTCTGGCCGAACTGGACAATTACGTACGCGAAGGTTCGCGGGTACTGGTTGTCGCAGACTATGAGACCGCCCGTTCCGAAGTTGCGGAGCTCCAGGAGCGTCTCTCTTGTCAACAGATTGCGTTTCAACGCGGGGACGTCAGCGAAAAGCAGACGCTGCTCTCGATCGACACCGAGAATTACGACCATATAATCGTCCTCAGTAATCGGGACATCGACATTCAGGAGAGCGATGCCAAAACGCTGATCTCGCTTCTCCATCTTCGTTCGATCGGCGAGAGTGCCGGCCGTGAGTACAGCATTGTCACCGAAATGCTGGATATGCGAAACCGAGAGCTTGGGGTCGTCGCTAAGGCGGATGATTTCGTCGTCAGCGATAACCTCATCAGTCTGATGCTCAGCCAATTGAGCGAAAATCGTGAGCTGAAGAAGGTTTACGACGTGCTTTTTCAGTCCGAAGGGTCAGAAATATATCTCAAACCGGTCCGACGTTACGTCAAGCCCGGAATCGAGACGGATTTTTACAACATAGTCGCCAGCGCCGCCGAACTCGGAGAATCAGCGATCGGTTACCGGGTCACGGCCGAGAGCCATGACAGCGAACGCCAGTTCGGCGTACACCTAAATCCCGATAAATCCAAACGGGTGACCTTTGCCGAAAACGACTTTATCATCGTACTTAGCGAAGACTGATAGCCGCCGTGCCCGGTGATCCGCCGCCTCCGACCGCTCATTTCAGTGCTTTTGGGCCGGCCGTACCGGCGTTTCGGTCATTTGCCTGGATGTCGGGGGACATTTACTTACAAAACCTTGCAAGTCCAACAAAACTTATATGACCTCGGCGGCGTAAATACTTGCAATAAGATCATTAACTCGGTTAGAGTTTTTTGACGCACAGGTATGAATAACTTGGATTTTGTTGGCCAGACCGTCGACGGCAAATACCACATCGAACGCGAGTTGGGTCGCGGCGGTATGGGGACCGTGTACCTGGCGACGCATCTGGGTACCGAGCGGCCTGTAGCCGTCAAGATCATCGCCCCGCAGTATATGCGGCGAGCGGAGTTTGTTGAGCGATTTCGACGAGAGGCCCGGGCCGCTGGGCGCCTGAGGCATCCAAATGTCGTCAATGTCACCGACTTTGGATTTGCGGACTCCAATGAGGGTCAGGTCGCGTACCTTGTGATGGAGTATCTTGACGGCTGTACGCTGGGCGAAATACTCGACGAAGAGCGAAATCTGCCGGTCGCATGGACACTCGACATCCTCGAACAGGTTTGTTCTGCCGTTCAGGAGGCTCACGAGCAAGGCATTATCCATCGTGACCTAAAGCCCGACAATATCTGGCTCGAACCGAATCAGCGTGGCGGATACACCGTTAAGGTCCTTGATTTCGGCATCGCAAAACTCGAGGATCACGACGAGGCTGATCACGGGAATGAGAGTCAGCGTTACCAACCGATGCCGACAGTGGCCGGATCCGCAAGGACGACTCACTCAGGCGACGATCGTGACCAAACAAGGGTCGGCGACGGCGGCGGAACTCTGGTTTCCGAGGCATCAACGATCGCTCAAACCATCGAGGGAGCCACGAATATCGGCGACGGATCGACCGTCAGCCTGGGCCCGATAGGCGACGAAGGAAAGACTGCGATCCTCTCCGATAGCGGCGATCGCGACGCCGATCAGGAAACGATCGGCACGCAAATGATCACGGATCTTACCCCGACGCCGCTTCGAATTAGTCAAAAGCACACCACCGGCAAATCCCTGCTCGATTCGCCAAGCAACTCTGACCTGACCCGCGTCGGTGCCGTTTTGGGCACGCCGCTCTATATGTCGCCGGAACAGTGCCGCGGCGAACGCCTCGACCCGCGTTCGGACGTTTACAGCCTCGGCGTGATCGCGTATCAGATGCTCTCCGGCGAAACGCCGTTCTCGGGCGACTTCAAGGACGTCATGGAGTCGCACAAAAATGTCGCCGCTCCGCCGATCAAGACAAAACGCGTCCGCCGAAAGATGAAGTTGGCGATCCACTCCGCACTGGAAAAGGACCCGGACAAGCGGCCGCAGACAGCCGAGGCATTCGCGAGCGTGATGCGTTCGCGCGAAGAGGGCATTTTCGGGCTTTTGCGGCGTGCGCTGGTCATCTACAGCGAGCACTTGCCGAAGTTCCTCCTGCTCACTACGTTTTTTATGCTGCCGGTCGGAGTTTTGACGTTGGCGCAGGTGACCACGTCGTTCTTAAAGGTCAGCGGCGTCGTTTCCGAAGGGGCCGGCAACGCGTTGATGACGCTGATAGTTTTCATCCTCACGATCGCCAGTGCTTTTTGCGCGACATTGACCGTTGCGACGATCGTTTGGATCGTAACCCAGTATCTGGCTGTGCCGCTGCGGCCGGTCCGCCTGAGGCCGGCATTGGCCGAGACCCGTCGCAAGTGGAAAAAGATCGCGGTCAACGGGACCGTCACCGTCTTTGCCCCCTTCATCATTTCGATTGCCGCGGGCATCGCCGGATTTCTCGGGTTTGGCGGGATGGCCTGGGCGTTCACATCGGTTCTCGCCCCTTCCGTCGACGCGATGCTCATCGGCGCGATCGGAGCCTCGCTCGGCATCTTTGGCGGATTTCTCTACGGATATGTCGTGTGCATGCTCATCGCCCCGGTCGCGATAATGGAGAATTTCGGGGTTCGCGACGTGTTTCGGCGGTCGCGGCAATTGACGTCAAGATCATTCACCACGTCGATGGGAGCCGCGGTAATAATGTTCCTGCTGCCGATGGTGCTCGCCGGATCGTTGTCGTTTGTGGTCAATGTCACGGCTCGGGCCTTCGATCCCAAACTAAAAGCGCCGATCGAGGTAACTCAACCTAATTCATCACCGGCCCCAAACTCGCCGAACGGGGCTGAGCTTCCGCCGGTCGCCGCGGCACCCGAACGTGACGTAAATATTCGCATCGGCGGCAAACCGATCGTCGAGATCGATAAAGAAGAGAAAGATATGCGTTCGCGTGTCAAACACGCCTTGCTCGAATCGCTGATCCAGATCATTCTGCTGCCGCTGCAGATCTTTGCCCTGTCATTTTCTGCTATCATAGTTGCGTTGCTCTATTTGAAAACGCGGCTCGCAGGCGGCGAATCGATGGCGGATCTGCTCGAGAGATTTGAGGACGATGATCGCCCGCGAAAGAAATGGCAGGAGCGGGTGCGGGCCCGGCTGATCCAGTCCGGCCGCATTCCCAGCCGATCGTAATTCGCCGGTTTGGTGTCCGGGCCTTACCCGAAAATATAAATGCGGGCTTTTCTATTCAGATCGATCGCAATTGCGATATTGTCGGCTGGTGCGGCCGTCGTCGGGGCATCGCAGAACGTAGTCCGTGAGCTCGATCTCGCGGTCGGAGCGTCCGTCGATATCCTCAACCGATCGGGCCGGGTCGCTGTCATCGCGGTGCCCGGCGATGAGGCCGCAAAGCTCACCGCATCATCTCCGAAAGGCGTAAGCGACGCCGAACTAAAGGTCGTCAATTCAAAAGGCCGGGCCTCGATCGCAGTTGCCCCGTCCGATCCCCGAAAGCGCATCGACATTGTTCTCACGATGCCGGCGAGGGCGACACTCAAAATCGAGACGCGCGATGGTGCCGTGGATGTTTCGGGCAACATAGCATCGCTCGCCGCGACGACTGAAACCGGCACCATCACACTCGATATTCCACCCGACGAGATAAAATACGCCCTCCATTGGACAGAATCGCGGCCGCGGTTCGTCGCGGATTTTGACCTCGAGGAGGTCAAGGAGCGTTCAGGCGGAAGGTTCGAGATTCGCGGCATCTATCGCAGCGAGGGCCGAAAGCCGCCCAAAAAGCCCGTTAAAGATAACGCCGACGGCGACCCGCCGACCACTCCCGACATCGAACAGCCGACAAATGTCTCGCTCGACCTGACGACCGCCCGCGGCATCATTTTGATAAATGTCCCGCCGAACGAGGTGGGTAGCGACCTGCGTGAGCGGCCGCTGACAAATGCCGCCAAGGCCATCGTCCGAAGCGGCGATTCGTTGCTCATGGAGGCGATCCGCCGTGCGGCACCAAAATATTACGGCGATTACGCCCGCAGCCTGCCGCCGCTCAAGAAGGAACCCGAATTCACGGCAAAACGCCTCGTGCCGGAGGTCGCGGCGGCCGAGACGCACACCGCTCTGGTCCGCGTGACGGGGCTCGATAACCGGGCCATCGACGGGTTGACGGCAAGCGACTTTGAGGTGACCGAAGGCGGCGTCCGCCGCGACGTGCTCGAGGTCACACGGTCGACCGCTCCGTTCAATCTCGTCCTGCTGCTGGACGTTTCGGGCAGCGTCGAAAATTACGTCAACTTTATCCGAAAGGCCGCACGGGCCTTCGTCGAAACGGTCGATAAGAATGACCGCGTGTCGATCATCACCTTTAACGACGACGTCAAGGTTCTGTCAAAGTTCACGACCGACCGCGGCAAGCTGTCCGAGAGTCTCGACACATTTGACGCCGGCGGCGGCACGGCGTATTACGACGCACTTGCGTATACGGTCGCCGATACTCTCCGGCCGCTCAAGGGCGAGCGGACGGCGATCGTGATCCTGACTGACGGCGACGACAATCGGTCTTTCCTCGCATTCGATTCGCTTATGGGCTCGATCCAGGAAAGCGGTTCGCTGATATATCCGCTTTACGTGCCTTCGGGTTTGATCGCCGCGGCCGCCAACGGCCAGAGTGCCGATATCGACCCGATGCGCAAGAAATATATGTCGCTGTCGGCCAAATCACAGGGCGAGGGCGAGCGTCTGGCAAAGGTTTCGGGAGGCGTTTACTATCCTATCTCTCAGATATCGCAGATCCAGCGAGCCTATGAGGACATCGTCGTCCAACTCCGCACCGCGTACCTCGTGCGTTTTCGCTCCGACGCGGCAACCGGCGTGTCGCCGCGGCTCAAGATCAAGGCCAAACGCGAAAATACGTACGTAACGATAAACTCGGTATCGGATAAATAACGATTTTGAGGCCGCGGCAAACATATTACCTTGGACAATACACTTTTACAGGCACTTTTTGACGAACAAGAGCGGCGGCCGTTGTCGGTCACCGAGCTCAATGCCGAATTGCGCGGTGCCCTGGAGCGGCAATTTTCCAATATTTGGGTCGAGGGCGAGGTCGTCAACTTTACGGCTGCGGCGTCGGGCCACTGGTATTTCAACCTCAACGACGGCACGTCGCAGATCAGATGTGTTTGCTGGAAGGGCACAAATTACCGAATTCGCTTTAAGCCTCAGAACGGCATCGCGATCCGTGTACGCGGCAAGGTCACGCTTTACCCGCAAAGGGGCGAGTTGCAGCTGCAGGTCGAGTCGCTCGAACCCTCAGGCGAAGGCGCCCTGCGGGCGGCGTTCGAACAGATCAAGGCGAACCTCGAACGCGACGGCCTATTCGCTCCGGAACTCAAACGCCCGCTTCCCTTCTTTCCGCGAAAGGTCGCCGTGGTCACAAGCCCGACCGGTGCGGCTTATCATGACATTCATAACGTCTTGACGCGGCGCGCCGGCACCGTCAGCATCATTCTCATCCCAACGCTCGTGCAGGGCGAGGGCTCGGCCGACAGTATCCGCCGGGCCGTGCTCGACGCCAATGAATATAACCGAACGCTGGGTGACGCCGACAAGATCGATGTCATGATCGTCGGCCGCGGCGGCGGTTCGGCCGAGGATCTCTGGGCATTCAACGACGAGCAACTCGCCCGAACGATCAGGGCAAGCGAGATACCGGTGATCTCGGCGGTAGGGCATGAGATCGACTGGACCATTTCGGACATGGTCGCGGACGTTCGGGCGGCGACGCCATCCGCCGCGGCCGAGATCGTTGCCGGCCGTGAAATAGACCTGATCAACGATCTTATTTCGGCGGAACAAACCCTCGCTCAATTGATCAACTACCGGCTTTTGGCGACGCGGGGAAATGCCGACATCATCTTCGGCCGCCTGAACGAGGGGTTTGCCGCCAGCTTTCGATCCGCCGCCGAGCGAACGCGGACCGCATCGATGCGTCTAACGCCGCAGACGATCAGATCACGTATCGCGGCCGCCGCAAACGAGGTGACCATCATCGATCACCGGCGAGAATCGGCCATGAAGCAATTGATCGATCGGCGAAAAGAGGCCCTGGCCCTTCAGGCCGCCAAGCTCGACGCACTATCGCCGCTCGCTGTGCTCGTCCGCGGTTATTCGATCACGCAAACCCTCGACGGTCATGTCCTGCGTGATCCGGCTGCGGTCGGCCCCGGCGACCGGCTGACCATCAGACTGGAGAAAGGACAACTCGATGCCGAGGTGATCGCGTCAGAATAGCCGTCGGAACACGAAAATATGCTCGACCTCCGTACAGATCATTCAAGCGGCCGTCGCCGGCGGATCTTTAAGATCATCGTCGGCATCGTCGCTGCCGTTCTCGTGATCGGGGCGGCCGGCTCGTATCTGTATTGGCAGAGCCTCAAGACGACGCCGCAGTATTCGCTCGCCTTGCTGGTCGATGCGGCGAAACGCGACGATCAGCCGATGATCGATTCGCTCGTCAGCGTGGATCAGGTCGTCGATGATTTTCTGCCGCAGATAACCGCCAAGGCCGTCGAACTCTACGGTCGCGGCCTGCCGCCGGCGGTCGTCGGCCAGTTGACCAAGGTCGCGGCACCGGTCCTGCCCGCCGTCAAGGACCGCGCCCGGGCCGTGCTGCCGGGGCTCATCCGCGAACGTGTCGGCAAACTCGGAAATGTGCCATTCGCGGCGATGGTGCTCGGTGCGGGGCAGTATCTGGATATAAAGGTCAGCGGCGATACCGCGACCGTCCGGAGCAAACTTCCGGAACACCAGCTCGAGCTCAAAATGCGCCGCAACGGTGCCCGCTGGCAGATCATCGGTGTCAAGGATGACCAACTTGCGACCGACATAGCCAAAAAGATCGGACAGGAGATAATCGCGATCGCGATGAGCGGGGTGACCAAGACCGCAAACAGCCTCGGCGTCGGGAATCTTGCGGATCTGTTGAAACAGGCCGAGGAAATTATCAGGTAACTATGGAAAACACATTTGAAAGATCGCTCGAGGAACTGGAGACCATCGTCAACAAGCTGGAGGCGGGCGATCTCCCGCTCGAAGACAGCCTCGAACTGTTCGAACGCGGCGTGATGCTCTCGCGCAAATGCCGCGAGCGTCTCGCAAACGCCGAGCGTCGGATCGAAGTTCTGATGAGAGATCCCGACGGCGGCCTCGCCACTGAAGAATTCGAGCCCGACGGACTTCGGGGTTAGGCCCGGTCAATGACCGTCAGGCTCGGTCTGCGTCATTATTGCGGCTTCTTCTGCGCGTCAGCCTTACGCTTTTGGATCAGGTCGCAGGCCTGATAAGCACCCGTCGGGTCGATCGCGGTCCGGCCCACCTCGAGATGCTCTATCTTGCCCTCTTTATCAATGACAAACGTGGCGCGGACGCCGTAGCCGCTGGTCTCGTTAAATAGGCCGTACTGTTTTGTAGTTGTTCGTTTCCAGTCGCTAAGCAGCGGAAACGTCACCTTGATGTCCTCGGCAAACCGCTTGTTGGCGGCAAAACTGTCCATACTTATCCCGAGGACCTGTGTTTCGGCAGCGTCGAATTTGGCGATATCAGCCTGATACGCCTGGAGTTCCTTCGTTCAGCCGCCTGTAAATGCGAGCACGTAGAATGCAAGTACGACGTTCTTTTTTCCGCGATAGTCGCTCAGTTTGACCGGATTGCCGCCCGTGTCGGTCAGCGTAAAGTCCGGTGCGGCGTCGCCGACCTTCAGCGTGGTGGTCGGTGCCTGCGGCGTCTGAGCTATCGCCGAAAAGGCCAGAACCAGCATCGCCGCGATCGAAATGATCAGTTTTGTCATAGTTCAATCCTATTGATCCGCGACCCTTCCGCCGCGGAATATCGAATCAACGCTCCATACGCCGGAGCCGCGTGCCGCGATATATAGCAGCACAAAGCAGTAAAGGACGGCGAGTTCGCCCTTGTTCTGTATCGGCAAAAATGCCTGCATACTGAAATGCCAGCCAAAATATGCGACCGCCATCAGCCCGCTCGAAATAAATGCAGCGAGTCCGGCGAACAGTCCGATCATTATCATCACGCCGCCGATAAGCTCGATGCCGCCGCCGATCGCCATCACGGCGGAAAGCTCGCCGCCGCCTGACGCGGACGGAGGAAACCCGAGCAACTTTTGCGTGCCGTGCCACATGAACAAAAATCCGGTGACGATCCTCATGATCGCGTACACATAGCTGGCATATCGCCCGAGAAACCCTTCCATTCAGTTCGCTCCCTCTGTTAATTTGATCTCGAACAGTATAGCGCATCAGATACGCCGCAAGCCGTCCGATCGTTTGCCAAATTCAAAAAGCGGGCCTGACCTCCCGCCCAAACGGTCATTGGCTGTGGTGCAAGTCATCCCCGATGGGCTTTGCACCGGCCGGATGGACCGAACTCCGGGCCCGCTATCACCACCGTCTCGCGGAACGCCCTAAAAAGACATCCGCGATAAATTCGGCCCCTTTAACGATTTGGGCCTCGCCCGAGGACGAAGCCCAAACACGCTATCTATTGATCCGCCGTTACTCCGATTTAGCGGCGGCCCTGACCGAATTAAGCGATTCCGGTTCGGGCACGGCCAGGCCGAGTTCCGGTGAACGCCAGAGATTCGACACGAGCAGTTCGCGGATAAATGTCATTTCCTTCGGCAGACGGTCGTAAAGCTTGAAGAAAAGATCGTCGTGCATGGCGATCTCCTTGAGCCACAGATCGCGGTCGATGTTCATCACCTTTTCAAACTGTTCCTTTGAAAAATCGAGTCCGCGCCAGTCCATATCCTCGTAACGCGGCATCCAGCCGAGCGGTGTTTCGACACCGATCGATTTGCCGCGGGCACGCTCGACGATCCACTGCAGCACGCGCATATTCTCGCCGTAGCCCGGCCAGGCGAATTTGCCGTTCTCGTCCTTGAGGAACCAGTTGACCGAAAAGATACGCGGCGGTTCCGGTATGTTGCGGCCAAAGTCGAGCCAGTGCGAAAAATAATCGCCCATGTGATAACCGGCAAAGGGCAACATCGCAAACGGGTCGCGGCGGACCTCGCCGATATTGCCAAACGCGGCGGCGGTCATCTCTGAACCCATCGTGGCGGCCATATAGACGCCAAAAGCCCAGTTAAATGACTGCTGAACGAGCGGCACGACAGAGTTGCGGCGGCCGCCGAAGATGAACGCCGAAATGGGTACGCCCTTCGGATCGTCAAAATTGGGGTCCGCGACCGGGCACTGCTCGATCGGGGCCGTAAAGCGTGAGTTGGCGTGCGCCGCCTTGCCCTCGCTCGCCGGCGTCCAGTCGTTACCCTGCCAGTCGATGGCGTGAGCCGGAGCGTCGCCGTCCATGCCTTCCCACCAGACGTCGCCGTCGTCGGTCAACGCGACGTTGGTAAAGATCGTGTTTGCCTTGATCGACTCCATCGCATTCGGATTGGTCGAATAGTTGGTACCCGGGGCGACGCCGAAAAATCCGAATTCCGGATTGATGGCACGCAATTTTCCGGTCTCGTCGGGCTTGATCCAGGCGATGTCGTCGCCGACGGTCGTGATCTCCCATCCCTCGGCGGTAAATTCCTTAGGCGGAATGAGCATCGCAAAGTTGGTCTTGCCGCAGGCCGACGGGAACGCCGCGCAAACATAGTCCTTGCGGCCGTCAGGCGATTTGACGCCGACGATCAGCATATGTTCGGCGAGCCATCCCTGAGCACGGCCGAGGGTCGATGCGATACGCAACGCGAGACATTTCTTGCCGAGCAGGGCGTTGCCGCCATAGCCCGAGCCGAACGAAACGATCGAGTTCTCTTCCGGAAAATGGACGATGTACTTGTCCTTCGGGTCCGGCGAGCACGGCCACGCGACGTCAGCCTGACCCGGAGCGAGCGGCATACCGACCGAGTGGAGACAGCGTGTAAATTCGCCGTTTCCGAGAGCCTCGAGCGCCCGGTTGCCCATGCGCGTCATGATCTTCATATTGACGGCGACATATGCCGAATCAGTGATCTCGACGCCAAACTGCGAGATCGGCGAACCGATCGGGCCCATGCAAAACGGTACGACGTACATCGTGCGGCCGGTCATACAACCGTCGAATTTGCGCTTGAGGATCGCCTTCATCTCGTGCGGGGCCATCCAGTTATTGGTCGGGCCGGCATCACCTTTGGCGAGCGAGCAGATGTATGTGCGGTCCTCGACACGCGCGACGTCCGACGGATGCGAACGTGCAAGGAACGAATTGGGCCGCTTTTCTTCGTTGAGTTTGATAAATGTGCCGGCGTCGACCATCTCCTGACAAAGGCGGTCGTACTCTTCCTGTGTACCGTCGCACCAGTAAACACTGTCGGGTTTGCATAGCTGGACGGCCTCGGTTACGAACTTGATCAACTCCTCGTTCGTGATCGACGATGGTATGTTCAGATCGGTCATAAAATTAGGTTCTCCAAAATGGAATTTTGTTAAATTACTTAAATTATATTAGATAAACGAGCAATAAGGCTCGTTTTTTGACGATATATCTGTAGGTTATCACGGCATAACGAAATTGTTAACAGACGCCCGCCGTAATAATGCTAAGCCGTCCGCGCATCGCCACGACAAGGCCGTTTAGTGTTCGCTTGATCTTATTTTGGTTGTTTCAAATTCCCCATATTTCCCGCCAGGACAGCACACTCCCCGATCACTCGTCTAACTATATTGAATGCAACAATTTACAGCCGCTTGATGTTTCAAATTAATTTCATAATATTTTAGTAATTTGAAACAACCTAACTATATTGCCTGCAACACTTAACCATCATTTTTGTTTCAAATTAATTTTCATACACCAAACTCACGAAGGATCTCGTTGGATCTTCTGATACGCTCAGCTCTCAAGACTTCTTTGCATATCGATACGCCGTCACTCTTGAGATCCCTAATTTTTCGGCGATCGCCCCGGAGCTAAACCCGCGCAGAGCTAAAGACCTGGCTGCGCGAATGAGGCTGATGTCGAGTTTTGGGCCGGGCTTGGATCGGACGCTTCGATTCCATGGAAGCGGATGGTGTTCGTCCTCCGATTCGGAGACGACAAAGTCGAAGCCAAGGAAATTATCGACCGGCGGCGAGTCAGGCGATCTGGTGCCTAGTTGGGCAGCGAGGTCAAATTTGGTCAGGCGAAATACCGCGACATTGTCATCGCCATATTCAGGCCGGCCTGAGCGGCATTTGATCTGTTTGAGGTATCTCAATTCGGGCGAGCGCCGTGAGCGGCCGACCGCAAAGATCGAATCGGCGACTTTTATCAGGTCACCCGAACCTTGCAGGTCGCGCTCGGTGATGCGGCCCGGCCTCAGCGACTTTGGCGTATGGGCGACGACGAGGATCGATATTTCGAGAGCTTTTTTTAGTTTCTGCAGCTGCTGCATCAGCTGAAACGCGACGGTCGAATTGGCGATCGTGCCGGGCGTCAAGAAGGTTATATTGTCGATGATCAGGACCTTGACTTCGTGTTCGGTCACGCGATTTCTGACATCCTGCAAGAGCATATCGGTAAAGCTGTAATATCCCTCGAGCATATTGCCGTCCCAAAAGTCTTCACCACGCAGGAAATTGGGCGACATCTGGTATTTATCTCCGAGTGTGAGTCCGTCGGCACCAATTACGGAATACCGTTGACGAAATTGGGCTCGGTCAAGTTCGAAATCGATGTACAGGACCTTTTGCGGCCCTATCGCGGGCGCCTGGCGTTCGTCGAACGGTCGGATCCGCTTGCCGCGGGCGAGACACTCGGCGATCTGGGTTGCCAGTGCACTCTTGCCGACTCCGGATTGTGAGAAAAGGATCGCTAATTCCATCTCGTGCCAAAACGGCCCGAAGATCTCGTTTATCGCAAACGTCTCATAATCACGATCAAGGAAATAGTCAGCCGACTCGACAAAAAGCATCTCCGGCGGGTCGGCATATGCTCGCGGGTCACGCTTGCGATCCTGCTCCTCATACATCCTTTGCAGCTCCGGATTCGGCACCCAGCTGACTGGCAATTTGTAGCTTTCATTCCCGAACGACTCATCACCATAAGCCGCACTTACGCCATCCTGACCTTCATTGGAATTTGACATAATCATATCTTAATCCGAAACG
>CALDGX010000008.1 GCA_937941715.1 uncultured Chloracidobacterium sp.
ACCGCGAAATAATCGGCGGGCACCTGCTCGTCATTGGCGGAGCAGAGGACAAATATAACGAGCGCCGGATACTCAAAAAGTTCCTGGAACTCGCCGGCGGCGACAAGGCCGAGATTTTGATCGTGCCGGTCGCGTCGGACTTTCCGGAGTTTGCGGCGGACGTCTACACGCAGGCATTCAGAAACCTGGGCGTTGCAAACCCACGGGTGCTCAGAGCAACTTCACGGCAGGATATCGTGCAGGCTGACGTCGAGCGATTGACCGACGGGGTGACCGGGGTATTTATGACGGGCGGCGACCAGATGCGGCTTGTCTCGCTGTTGGGCGGCACCAAGCTTGCTGAGAGGCTGCGCCGGTTGGTTCGAGAGACCAATGTCGTGATGGCCGGCACCAGTGCCGGGGCGGCGGCGATGAGTACGTCAATGATCGTGCGTGGCGACGCCAGTTCCCATCCGCATAAGAACGCCGTAAAGTTGAGCCCGGGACTCGGATTTCTCAAGAACATCATTATCGACCAGCACTTTAGCGAACGCGGCAGGATAAGCCGGCTGATCACCGCAGTGTCGTACAATCCGTACAACCTCGGCATCGGTATCGATGAAAATACCGCTATCATACTCGACGGTAAGGGAATACTTGAGGTGTTTGGGCAAGGGTCGACAACTATCGTTGACGGCTCACAAATTAGTTTCAATGAGATAGCGGAAGTTGCTGATAACGAAGCATTTAGCATTTGCGGGGTGCAGTTTCATGTATTACGTGATGGCTTGGTTTACAATTACCTCGAACGGCATCCGATGCAGCCGCCGATCGAATTCCTATTGCCGGACCTCGGTTAAAGATCCTACCCGCAATGTCCGGGCAACATAACCGTCCGACGCAAAACCGATCGGCCAGCGATCGCCGGGATCCTGAGTCCTATGCGATTTTGCTGTCGTGACGAAGACAAAGTTCGCACATATCTGATATAAATAATCAAAAGTTTCGTCAGCTATGCAGACCCGATCGCCATTGTTGCGATCGATGGATTGAAGGATAGTACTTTCAAGCTAAGGGATCAGTACATCTGTATCAGCCCGTCAGCGTTCGTTAACACCTATGGAAATACTTGAGATCCGTACACTTCGCGGCCC
>CALDGX010000009.1 GCA_937941715.1 uncultured Chloracidobacterium sp.
CGCCGGGCTGTGCCGAGTTCATGCCGTATGGTTTCCCGGGCGTCGTTACCGGAGCCGCGGTCATCTTCTTTGCCTACATCGGTTTTGACGCGGTTTCGACCGCCGCACAGGAAGCCAAGAATCCGCAAAAGGATATGCCGATCGGCATCCTCGGCAGTTTGGCCATCTGTACGGTGCTCTACATCCTCGTCGCCGGCATCATGGTCGGACTGGTCGATTACAAGCTGCTGACCAACGCCGCCGCTCCGATCGCTGTCGCTGTCGACGCTGCTCTCAAGCAGGCACAGGGAACGACGATGGGCACGATCCTCGCGGTATTCCCGACCATCATCAAGGTCGGTGCCGTGCTCGGACTCAGCTCGACGATGGTCGTCATGGTCATGGGCCAGCCGCGTGTTTTCTACTCGATGTCGAAGGACGGGCTGCTGCCTGAATGGGCGGCAAAGATCCATCCGAAATACCAGACGCCGCACATCACGACGGCAATAACGGGCGTGATCGTCGCGATCCTGGCCGGCATCGTTCCGATCAGCCTGCTCGGTGAGCTGGTCAGCATCGGAACGCTCTTTGCGTTTGTGATCGTCGGTACGGGTATCATCATTTTGCGGTCATCGAACCCGAATCTGAACCGTCCGTTCAAGGTGCCGTTCTCGCCGTTCATTCCGATCGCGACCGTTGTTTCGGCTGCGTATCTGATGAACAGCTTGCCGCTCGACACCTGGATCCGGCTCATCGACTGGATGTCGATCGGTATCGTGATCTACTTTGCATACAGCTATAAGCACAGTAATCTGCGAACGACGACCAACGAGGACGCAAACGAATCAGAATCGAGAGCGAAACCGCCGATCGCGGCGATCATCGCCGTGCTTCTGACGATCGCCCTGACGCTTTATCAGGTTCCGTATCTGATGAACCTCAAGCCCGAAGCGATACCGGTCAACATCGGCATCAGGCTCTTCGCCTGGATCGTCACCGGTATTCTGGTCGCGATGCTGATGTACGGACGCCAGGATAACCGCGGCGGTACCGATCTGAAGATCCAAAAGATCGGATTGATACTGTCGGTCGTCAATCTGCTTGTCTGGATCGGTGTGACCTATTGGTTCTTTGCCCACTTTGCCGAACTGCACGTAGCCGCGTAGTTTGCAGGTGACCATTAACGCCACGGGGTTTGCGGAGTGCGGAGTTTTTGCTCTGTTAACTGCGTAAGCCCCGTGGCTTTTCTATTTATGCAAAACAAGTGGGTCAAATGGCTGATCGTACTCGGCTGCGGCGTCATCATATCGGCAATTCCGCGGCCGGACGGCGTCACGCATGAGGCGTGGACGCTGTTTGCGATATTTATCGCGACGATCGTCGGCTCGATAGTACAGCCGGTGACCGGCAGTGCGATAGTGCTGCTCGGTGTGGTCGCGACGGCCGCACTCGGTGTTTTGAAGCCATTTGACGCACTCAAGGGCTATGCGGATCCGGTCGTGTGGATCGTCCTGTCCGCGTTCTTTCTCTCGATCGCCGTGATCAAGACCGGGCTCGGCCGGCGGATCGCACTGCACTTTATCCGATTGATCGGCAGCAGCACGTACGGTCTGAGCTACGCCCTGATCGGGACAGACTTTGTACTTGCGTCGGTCGTCCCGTCCAACGGGGCACGCAACGGCGGGATCGTCATCCCGATCACCGTCGCGGTCGCTGAGAGTTATGATTCACGCCCCGAGGACGGCACCGCGAGCCGCCTTGGCGAATATCTGGTCTATCTCCTGTATCAATGCGAAGTGGTGATCGGCGCGACATTTCTGACGGGCCATGCCGGCAATTTTGTCATTCAAAAGATCGCCCGTGAGAATGGCGGTGTCGAACTGACATACTTTGGCTGGCTCGGGGCGGCGATCGTGCCGGCCTTGTTTTCGCTGACGATCATACCGGCGGTGATCTACCGGTTCTTTCCGCCGGAGACAAAGGCGACGCCGGGAGCACCGGCATATGCCGCCGAAGAACTGAGAAAGCTCGGAAAGTTTACACGCGACGAGTGGATCGTGATCGGCACCCTCATCGGCGTGATCGCGCTGTGGGTCATGCAGGGGCGGCTCCATTCGATCGACGCGTCGATCGTCGCGCTATGCGGCATCGGGTTTCTGCTCCTGACAAACGTACTCTCGTGGAATGAGCTGATGGGCGAGCGAAACGCCTGGTCGACATTTATCTGGTACGGCGGATTGGTCAATATGGCCACTGCCCTCGGCGAAACCGGTTTGACCAAGCTGTTTGCGGCGTCGATCGGCGGCCAGATGAGCGGAATGACCTGGATGGCCGCCCTGACGGTCCTGTTGATCGTCTTTTTCTACGCACACTACCTTTTTGCGTCGGTCACGGCGCACGTTCTGGCGATGTACATCCCGTTTTTGGCTGTGATACTCGCAGCCGGGGCTCCGGCCGGGCTCACGATACTATTTTTAAGCTTTTTTGCCACGCTCAGTGCGAGCCTGACCCATTTCGGCACGACGCCCGGCCCTATTTACTTCGGTACGGGATATGCCAAACAGGCAACGTGGTGGACGATCGGCCTGATCGCGTCTGTTCTCAATATATTGATATGGTCGACCGTCGGCCTCGGCTGGTGGAAACTGATCGGTTGGTGGTAATTCATCGAGGCAGAAAAAAGGGCGGAACCGAAATGGCTCCGCCCTTTTTTCTGGTCACTTAATTGTCCTACTGAAGCGGAATGTCGCCGGGTGTCAGGCCGGGAGCGGGCTCGTCGGTCTTGGCAAGGACATCCTTGTAGATGACGATGGCACCGCTGTCCTGCAAACGCTTTTTGGTCGCCGCCAGATAGTCCGAAAATACTGCGGTACGCTTTTTCGACAACATCTGCTCTAACAGGCTGCTGCGCTGTTTGGCAAAATCGGCGTTGTTGGCGTCGTCACGCTTTGTCACGCCGACGACATACCAGTTCTCACCGATCTTGATCGGGGTCTTGGTGACATCGCCGGATTTCATTGCGTAAACGGCATTTTCAAGCTCCTCGCTGGTCGACGCTGACGGGCCGTCGCCGAGCGGCGAACCGATGATAAACGCCTTTTGGTCCTTGGCCTTCATTCCCTTGGCGGTGGCGGCACCGGCGAGAGCGTCGGCACTGGCGGCACCCGAGGCGATCTGTTTGGCGATCTCCTCGACCTTGGCACGCGCCTGTTCGAGCTTCACGACATCCAGGATCTGAGCCTTGACCTCGTCAAAGTCGGCATCACGCGGCTCTTTGCGGTCGGCCAGCGTCGGTATCGCAAATCCGTTCTGGATGGGCGTTTTGTCGCCGACATCGCCTGCTTTCTCAAGCGGTGCGATACCCTCTTCGAACTGCGGCGAGGTGCCGATGTTCGGAACGTCATCGCCCGGTTTGATATAGCCGGTCTCCTTGATCATCTCGGCGACGCTCATATTTGCTTCGCCGGCGAACTGGGCAGCAGTTTTCTGAACGTCCTTGCTCTGTTTGAGAGCATCGGCGATCTTCTGGGCAAGCTCGGCGGCGACCGCGTAGGCCTTGCGGTTGCGAAGGCTGACCTCGATCTCCTTTTTGGCGTCCTCAAATGATTTCGGAACGTCGTCGCCGCGGCGAAGGATGAAGTAACGGCCCTGATAGCTGATCGGCTCGGTCACGTCGCCGGGCTTCATCTTGATCAGACGCTGGTACGGATCGTCGGGCTTATTGAGGTTTTCGCGAACCGGGCCGCGGAGTTTGCCGCCGGATTGAGCCGAGATCGGATCTTCCGAAAAGCCCTTGGCGACCTCAGCGAATAACGCTTCGGAAACGCTGTCACCGTCCTTTTTCAAACGTGTGATGAGTTCGGCGGCCTTTTCCTGGACCTTCGGTTCAAACTCGGGCTTGGCAACACGCAGGACGATCTCCTGTCCGTTCACACCGCCGATCTTCTTGTCGGCGGGCAGTTTGTCGTACTCGGCACGGAGCTCAGCGTCCGAGATCGGGAGCTTTTCGCCGATCTTGGTGGTATTTACAAAGATGTATTTGATCTTCTTCTGCGGAACGCTGATGTAGTAGCTTTGCTTGTTCTTTTCGAAATAGGCTTTCAGCTCTTCGTCTGTCGGCTTGATCGTCTGTGCCAGCTCGGCCGAGCTGACGGCAACGTACGACAGGTCAAACTTGGTATTTTTTCGCTGAAAATCGCTCAGCAGTTCGTCCTCTGAGACCGATACGCCCGAGGTCAGAAAGGCGTCGAGCTTTTTCGAACTGATGTCGTCGCGAACGCTCGTCTCGTAAGCGGCGATGCTGCCAAACTGATCGATGACGTTCTGTTCATAGACCTTCTGGTCAAACGGCTTTCCGTCCTCGGGTTTGAACTGGCTGCGGATCTCGGCGGCGACCTCGGCGTCGCTGGCCGTGAGGCCGAGACGCTCGGCTTCGACACGAACGATGCGGCTGCCGATCAGGCCCTCAAGGATCATCTTTGAAGGAAAACCGCGGCCCTGTGAAAAGCGGCTATAGCTCTCTTTCTGCCGGACGAGTTCGCCGACGGTGATCTTTTCGCCGGAAACGCTGGCGACGGTCTCGGTGCTTCGTGCCAGATTTGTCTGCACGCCGCTTTGCGTCGGTGCGTAAAAGAATACAAGACTCGCGACCATCAAAATGGCAAAGATCAAAATAAAGAAGTTGCGTGTCTTCTCAAGACGAGTGAAAAACTTTAACATCAGTTAATACCTACAAACCCAAAATTCGAAAAAGATTATCTGCAGAGATAAACCGCAATTCTAGCAAAAAGCGCCCTGAAATCCAATACAAAAGTCGCGCAAGTGCAATAGATTTAGGTGTTTTGAGCCCTAAATTGCTTGAACTTTGGCCGTAATTCGCCGATGATTGAGGAGTTGCGGTATCCGTCAATGGAAAAGAAACAGATCAGGTCAGCCGGCATTGTCGTCAAACCGAATCACTCGGAGGCGGCCGCAACGGCGACCGAACTTGCCGGATGGCTGCGTCAACGAGGTATCGGGCAGATCGGCGGGGCTATCTCGGCCGACACCATCAAGCCTGAAAATGACCGTACGCTCGATGCCGATCTGATAATCGTGCTCGGCGGCGACGGCACCATGATCTCGGCCGCAAGACTGGTCGGCGAGCAGGATGTGTTGGTGCTTGGCATCAATTACGGCAGCCTCGGCTACCTGACGGATTTTCGGATCGAGGAGATGTTCCCGGCACTCGAGGCGATCGTCGCCGGACGCTATGACATCGACCGCCGCGAGATGTTGACCGCCGAACACTGGCGAAACGGCGAAAGATTGGTTTCGGGCCGCGTCCTCAACGATGTCGTCATCAATAAATCGGCTCTTGCGCGCATCATCAACATCGACGTCAGGCTAAATGACCTCTTCGTCAACACGTTTCGCGCCGACGGCCTGATAGTCGCGACGCCCACCGGTTCGACGGCGTATAACCTCTCGGCCGGCGGCCCGATCATCTATCCGTCGATGAATGCCGTCGTGATGACGCCGATCTGCCCATTCACACTTACCAACCGCCCGATCGTAGTCCCCGACGACGCGCTTATCGAACTGACGCTCGACAACGAGAACGAAGGTGTCGTGCTCAGCCTCGACGGCCAGACCGGCTATCCGATGCTCGCCGGCGACCGCGTCGTTATACGCAAGAGCGAGACCACATTTAACCTGGTCCAGCCGGCAAATCGAAACTATTTTGATGTCTTACGAGACAAACTGAAGTGGGGACGATAAAGGCGTAACCGTCGGAAACTAAACACATAGAAAGGTAGGGCACATAGAATTCTATATGCGGTTCAACCGGCCGTGAACAGATCGATCTGGTCACTCTCGTCAGGCCCGAAACCTTTCGGCCACCACTGAAATTTCCGCAGATCGCATTTTCCTTTTTCGCTGAAGATCACGCCCTCGGCCTCGAGCAGCTGCTGCTGCAGGTTCAGCGGGATCGTCAATCGGCCGGTCGAGCATTTTCCTTGCGAATTGATAACCCGCTGCCACGGAACGCTCTCGCCGTCGGCTCCGCCCATAACAAAGCCGACGGTCCGGGCGGTGTAGCCTTCGCCCAGGATGATCGCCAACTGGCCGTAGGTCATCACCCGGCCCGGCGGGATCTGGCGGACGATAGCATAGACGCGTTCGCGGTAGAGTCTGTCGTTGTAAATGCTCACTTGCTCATTGGCGGCCCTTAACCCCATAGGGCGCTCTGTACCTGCCGGAACTGATCGTGACCATCACTGACGAGTCAGAAATGTTCTGGCCGGTGAACCGTCGCCGGCCGCTCCATCGTATTTCAACGGAGCGCATATCAGGCCGTAATCGCCCGCAGGTACTTCGCTTAGGTTCACACCCTCTAAAATTACGATCTCGTTTTCAAGCAGTTTGATATGCACCGGATGACCGGGCGAGCCGCTCTTTTCGATCGAAAGGTAATCGATGCCGACGAGAACGATGCCCGCTTCGACAAGCAGATTGGCCGTGGCGGGCGTCAGATATGCAAAATCAGGGCGAAACCCGCGTTCAGGCGTCGCCCAAAATGACGAATTTTTCGTCTTAAAAAGCACACGCTCGACGCCCGCGAGATCTCCGCAAATTTCCGGTTCGATCGCTGTGACATCATCGGGAACTCCGATCACGCGGCACGGCCCGACAAGTTTTGCCGGGTCGAGTTCATGAACGCGCTTAGCGCCGTCGATAAAATGGTTTGGGGCATCGACGTGCGTTGCCGTGTGGACGCCGAGCGAGATCTGCGACACATTAGCCGAATCGCCGCGCTCGATAGCCTTGAAGGTCGTGAAATCCACGCTCGGATCACCCTTGTAGATCGGCACGGTGTCGTTGATGGTGACGGTGATGTCGTAGATCGGCATATTCTTTATTACTCAGGCAAAACGTCGGAAACTCATTTTACCGATTTGAAGCTGCTGGCAACCTTTGTAAGTTTGAAGGCGGTGCTCGGCCCGCGTTTTATCAGCTTTCCGTCACGATTTGCCACGTATTTTTGCCGGAAAAAGGTTGGGACGCGGCCCTTTCGCACGGTCACACGCCAGGCTTGATCGGTTTCGGTGTCCGTCAAACGCTCGCCCTGGAACCAGCCGATGCTCACCGGCCCGCGTGCGCCAAATTCCATGATATCGACGCCGATCCCGCCCTGCCCCTGATGCATTCCGCCGCCGTAGGACAAAGCAAACTCGTCCAGGCCGTTCGAATTCAGATCCGCGATCTTGTTGACGTTCATCGTCCAGCCGCTGTTATCACCCCAAATGCCGACGACTTTGCGCTTTTCGAAAACTACTATCGCGACTATGCCGAGGCCGTTTCCTGTTTGGCAGACCTGATAAAATGCAAGGCTCTGAACTACGCCTTTCCTGGTGAACGAACCGCTGACCTCACCCGCAAGTAGGGGGTCGACGGCACAGCCTTCGCCTTGGAATTTTGCTTTTAGTCGCGGTAGGACCGCGCTTTCGTAAAGCGCCTGTTCATCGTCGGCCAGCATCGGCTCGATGTCCTCGGGTTCGATCGTCGGGTCATAGACCACCAATGTCTTTTGGGCCGCGGCGAAACCGGTAAACAGAACAATAATAAGTAGTGCCAAGAAAGCGTTCGATCTCATATGGCTAGAGCATAATCCATCATCGGCTGCGATGACAACATTTGCATTTGGGATAGGTTTCTACATACGCTAATAGGCGATGAACAGTCCGCGGATCTCGGCTTCAAGCTATTCGAACACCGCGCCGCTGGTGTGGTCGTTTCTTTACGGAAAGGGCCGCGGCACGGCCGAACTGATCATGGACACCGCGCCGGCACGTTCAGCCGAACTGCTTGCCCAAGACCGGGTCGATGCGGCACTGGTCCCGGTCATCGCTTATCAGATGATCGACGGCGTGCGGGTTGTGCCGGACGTCTGCGTCGGTGCCCGCGAGAGGGTCCGCAGCGTTTGTCTTGTCACCCGCGGTTGTGAGCTTGCCGATGTGCGAACGGTTTCGCTCGACGTTTCGTCCCGCACCTCCGTCGTTTTGACCAAGTTGATCTTTCGCGAGTTTCTGGGTTTCGAGCCTGCCTGGAGTGACGCGGCACCGGATGTTGAATCGATGCTCGCTGATTCCGACGCGGCACTTCTGATCGGCGATCCGGCCCTGCGATTGTCGGCGGCCGGACCGGGACGAAAGGCCTATGACCTGGCCGAACTATGGCATGATCATACCGGGCTCGGATTTGTATTTGCGATGTGGATGACGCGCCGCTCTTCGGTTCCCATCGATCTTGCGGCGGCCCGTGACGAGGGCATCGCCCGGATCGACGAAATTTCCGCCAACTATTCGTCGGACACCGGCCTCAGCCGCGGCGAGATGACCGAATATCTGACCAGCAACATTTCGTACTCGGTCGACGATAAGATGAGGGCCGGACTCGAACTCTATTTCAGGCTCGCGGCAAAACATGGCCTTATTGCCGAAAACAGGTCACTGAAATTTGTTTGATCAAAGGTGCAAGCCGGGCCATTCATCGGCGTTCAAAATACGTTGTACCGATAAAAACCTATTTTGGAGCATCTGCAATGAAGAACTTTCTTGTCCTGTTCGTAAATCTCGGCGTGATCGCATTCGCACTCGCCGCCCTCGGCACTTTCCTTAACTACCTGTTCGGATTGAATATCGGATTCAAAGGGTCGGCCCTGCCTAATGACCCGGCGATCGGAGCCGTTTTCGTTGTGATGGCGGGTATTTTCGGAGCGGTCGCTTGGTTCGTTAACCGCAGGGCCTCGGCAACGCGGACCGATCAGACTTGATCGACAAAGGGATTTTTCGCTAATATCCGCGCAATATCGAGCTCGAGCCGGTCAGCCATGGTCTGATCGGCCTTTTTCATCTGTTCCAGCCAATGGGCAAAGATCACCCGCCGGCAATCGGGCCCTTCGACGCGGTTCTTGAATTCAAATGCTACACCCATCCAGAAGGTGAGATCGTAGACCATCCAATAGAGTATTTCATTCGGGTCGTCGGTCGATCTCCTCGACAGATCCAGCCCGCGTTCAGTAACGACATAATGGTACTCGCCATTGCTGTACTCAACATGCGGAACTCCGACATCTTCCCGCTCGGTCAGCAATGTGTATTGGCCGTCGATCGGTTCGATCCGCTGGCAGAGAGCGTTGTATTCCGTCTGAAGTTTTCGGAGTTCGTCTGTCATTTCTTAATAAACAGAGCGTTTACGACATTAATAATTATCACGGCGATGCCGAAGATCCACACCGGAATAAAGAACAAGTACCCTCCCGTCCGGTTGCCCATCAGCCACCTTTCCTTACCTCGAACTGTTAAGCGCACAGCGAGATCCAGGGCAATTAACAAAATACCGACGCCGATCATTACCGGGGCGTTCGGAAGTTTCAGCAAATACGCCGGCAACACAAATACAAGCGCCGATACTATTAGCATTGCGAATCCGATCAGATTGCCGTTGACTATCATCTTGTTGCTCTAATCACCTCTTCAGGGAGAACGTGAAGGCGAGCTCGCTCTTGCGAAGAGTTACATGACCGGCCGCTTCAGCTCCTCATTGAGCTTTGGCCCGATGATCTTTCCGTCATTTTCCTTGAGGTGGTCAACGACGATCAGCGCCTGGTGGATTCGTTTGTCGATGTCATTGATCTTGCCGATAAGATATAGCAGCGAACGTTGCTTTCCCGCCGTCAGGGCGTGAAACAGGCGGTCGCCCTCAGGATCCTGATTGAGAACCTCCTGGAGTTCGTCAGGCATCGGCAGGCCGTATTTGCTCTCATCGCGGACGAGTTCGACGCTGACGGTATCACCAGCGACGATCCCGAGCGCGTCACGCTTTTTCTTGTTAACGATGATGTAAAAAATGTCACCAGACGGCATCAGGGCACACTGAAAACCTTCACTGCCGTTGATCGAGCAAACGACACGCTTCGACTTGCCCTCAAAGCCGAATTTGGCAACGATTTCCTTTGACACCTCCAGAAAATGCCAGCCTGATTCGATCGGCGAGCTGCTAAGTTTGGTCTCAAATTCAATATGGTCGATCCGCTTTTTCTTCATCGTTGTTTTTGCGAAGGGCAGATATGTCGAGCCGCAGGGATGCCCAGTTCTTAATTTTCTGACGATTTTGCTAAAATCATAGCTAAGTTAAAGCAATGCAAACATCAATTCAGCCAATTCTTGACAAAGCGTTAGACGGCGAGCGACTGACCGCCGACGATTGTACGGCCCTGCTCATGTCCAATGACATCGCCCGTATCGGTGTCGCCGCGGACGAGATACGCCGCCGCAAAAATCCGGGCGACGTGGTCACGTACATTATTGACCGCAACATTAACTATACCAATGTCTGTAACGTCGTCTGCACATTTTGCGCTTTTTACCGCCGGCCGGGCAAGCCGGAAACTTACGTCCACACAATGGACGAGATCTGCGAGCGGATCGACGAGACGATCGCCCTCGGCGGAACCGGCGTGCTGATGCAGGGCGGGCTGCATCCCGATTTTAATATCGAGTGGTACGAGAATCTGCTTTCGACGCTGCACGCAAAATATCCCAAATTTCAGCTCCATTGCTTTTCGCCGCCTGAGATCCACAATATTCACCTGATCAGCGGCCTCGATTACAAGACCATTATGCAGCGGCTGAAGGACGCCGGACTCAACTCGATGCCCGGCGGCGGTGCCGAGATACTCGATGATGAGGTCAGAAAGCGCGTTTCGACAAAATGCACCTCGCAGCAGTGGCTGGATGTGATGGAGGCGGCTCATCAGGTCGGCCTTCGGACGACCGCGACGATGATGTTCGGCATCGGCGACAAGGTCGAGCATCGAGTAAACCATCTGCAGAGAATTCGCGATCTGCAGGACCGTACGGGCGGATTCACCGCATTTATCTCATGGACGTTCCAACGCGAAAACACCGCTTTGGGACGCAAGATCACCGAAGAGCCAACCGGGATCGACTATCTAAAGATGCTGGCCGTCGGGCGGCTATTCCTCGACAACGTGCAGCATATTCAGGCATCGTGGCTGACGCAGGGCATAAAACTCGGCCAGGTCGCACTGCGCTTCGGGGCCGACGATATGGGCTCGATCATGATCGAGGAAAACGTCGTTTCGGCCGCCGGTGCGCACAATGAGGCGAACGAACGCGACCTTCGATACCAGATATCAGAGGCCGGCTTTATTCCGCAACAGCGCGATATTCTCTACAACTACGTCAACCGCGACAACGCGGCCGAGTTGGATACTCGTCAGTCAATGCCGTTGAAACAGTTGAGTGTGGCGTTTGCCGATTGACCTTGATTCGAAAATGACCCCGATACCGGCCGCAGATGACGTCTAAGATCGCCGCTCTTATCCTCACGTTTGTCATATGCACTGCCGCGGGTACGTTGGTATTGCTGTTTTTGCTCGTCGCGATGAACGGTTACAGCGAGAGCGACGCGATGTGGGGGTTGGGCGTTTACGCTCTACTGGCATTTGCGGTCTCGGTCCTGATGGGATTTGGTTCGTTTCTGACAACCGGCTTGCTGCAGACGAGGCAGTATGGTGTGTTGCCGTCGGTCCTGATATCCGTCATTTTGTTCACGGTCATAGGTTCTCTCGCTGACGGCATCTGCGCTCTCATCGGTGCAGGGATCGCTGAGATCGTCCGCGTAAATTTCTAACTTATGCCGGAGATACTGATCGAAACACAGATCCATGCGCCGGCTGAGACCTGTTTTGACCTCGTGCGTGACATACGCGTCCACACCGAAACGACCATGCAGACAGATGAAAGGGCGGTCGCGGGCGTGACCGAAGGGATGATCGGGCTGGGGCAAACGGTCACTTTCGAGGGCAGGCACTTCGGCTTCCGACAGCGTCTGACCGTACGCGTCACCGAGTTTGAACGGCCGACGCTTTTGGTCGATGAGATGACCGAGGGCAACTTTCACTCGTTCAAGCACATTCACGAGTTTGTCACTGTCCGAAGCGGAACACTGATGCGTGACCGGCTCATCTGGACCTCGCCGTTCGGTATTTTGGGACGGATCGTCGACCAACTTCTGTTAAAACGGCACTTGAGAGAGTTGGTCACCAAACGCAATCTCCGGCTCAAACAACTTGCCGAGCAGCGGCTCGCCTAAGTTTTACCCAATTATTACAATCGGACATCCGCCGACCTGTTACGCTGTAAATGTCTTATTTTACGGTTCTTATCTAGTCATAAATGCAAAACGTAGTCGAATTTGAAAAGCCCCGAATGGGGCCAAACTGGAAGAATATCGCGATCGTCATCTCGTTTCATCTGCTCGCGATCCCCGCATTTTTTACATTGAGCTGGGCCAATTTTGCCGCGCTGATGATCGGCAACTGGGTCGTCGGCAGCCTCGGCGTCGGGCTCGGGTGGCACCGATTGTTGACGCACCGGAGCTTTAAGGCGCCGAAATGGATCGAGTATGTAACGAGCATTTTCGCGACGATGTCGATGCAGGATCCGCCCGACAAATGGATCGCGACCCACCGTATGCACCATGCCTTTACGGATACCGACCGGGATCCGCACTCGATCCGACCGGGGTTTTGGTGGGCGCAGATCGGCTGGGTCGTTTGGGGCCGAGCTCAGGATCACGACGAAGCGACGATGAAAAAGTACGTGCCCGATCTGTTAAAGGACCGCGGCCATCGGCTGATCTCACGGTACTTTTACGTGCCCATCATCGTCTCGGCGTTTATCTTCTTTGCGATCGGTGGATGGCAGATGGTCGTCTGGGGCGTTTTTGCTCGGGTAGTGGTCGGTTGGCACACGACGTGGTTCGTCAATTCGCTCGCCCATATGTACGGCAAACGCCCGTATGACACCGGCGATCTGTCGACCAACAACTGGTTCGTCGCCGTTCTCACCTTTGGCGAGGGCTGGCACAACGCCCACCATATGTGGCCAACATCGGCCCGCCATGGGCTGAAGTGGTACCAGTTCGACATGAACTGGATAACGATCCGCATTCTCGAGTTTCTTGGATGGGCGAAAGATATCAAACTTGCCGCCGGTACGCCGCCCATCGAATTGAAAAAGGCGGCGTAAAGCACTAACATTCGTGGAATATGAACATCCGCAGAATCTCATTTTTCATCGTTGTTCTACTGTTCGCCTCGACGGTGTTCGCACAGAACAAGACAGAGAACGTGATCCTGATAACGCTCGACGGCGCTCGAACGCAAGAGATATTTGGCGGACTGGACGCTGAAGTTTTTCGAAGCGTGAATAAAAACTTCGAAACGACTGCGGCATTTAAAAACTACAGTGCCGCAACGCCGACAGAACGACGCGAAAGGCTGATGCCGTTCTTCTGGAAGACGCTGATGACTTCTTACGGTTCGATAGCGGGTAATCGGAATCTCAAAAGCGAGGCCAAGACAACGAACAAGCTTTTCTTTTCCTATCCCGGCTACTCTGAGATATTGACCGGCCAAGCCCACGACGACGTCATCAAAAGCAACAGCCACCCACAAAATCCGTATCCTTCGTTTCTTGATTTTGTAAACAGAAAACTCGCCACCGAGCCGAATGCCGTTGCCGAGTTCTCTTCGTGGGACGCATTTATGAGGATCGGGACGAACAAGCCAGGCTCTTTCGTCGTCAATGCGGCGTACGAAACCTATCCGACAAATAACAAAGAGATAGCTGAACTTTTCCGTCTGCAATCTCAGGTCCTTGCACCATGGCCGAGCGTTCGGCACGACTATTTCACCTTTAGGATCGCGATGGCTTATATGAAAGAGCATCGCACTCGAGCGATCCATATCGGCTTTGACGAAACGGACGACTACGCTCACGACAAGAATTACGAACGTGTACTCGACACACTTCGTATGACCGATAAGTGGATCGAGGAACTGTGGAATTTCATCGAAAAGGATCCGCGATACAAGGGCCGTACTTCCATTGTAGTTACAGTCGACCACGGCCGCGGCAATTCGTCGAAAGACTGGTCAGATCACGGCGAGGACGTTCCCGAGGCCCAATATATTTGGATGGCGTTCATTAGCCCCGACGTCGCATTGCGCGGCGAATGGAAGGATGCCGAGACCATTTACCAAAACCAGATCGCCGCAACCCTTTGCAAACTTATCGGTCTGGACTATAGTGAACAGAATCGAGAGGCGGGCAAGCCCATTGCCCGGCTTTTTGCGAAATAATTTGATCAATTCATACACCGAATTTTGGGATTTCTACCTTCGAGAGCATAGCAAGCCGGCCACGAGAGCATTGCATTACATCGGCACATCGATCGGAATGGCTGTGCTCGTCTGGTTTATATGGCGGGGGACCTGGTATTACTTTCCGCTGTGCTTTGTCTGCGGTTATGCATTTGCCTGGTTCGCTCATTTTGTGATCGAAAAGAACAAACCCGCTACATTCAAGTATCCTTTCTGGTCGTTCGTCTCCGACTATAAGATGCTCTTTTACTTCGTCACGGGCCGCATGGGCCGCGAGGTCGAGCGAGTGCTCGCCGCACGATGATGTTCATTTTCCGTGCTGTGCAAGCTTTGCCTTGATCTTTTCCATTAGATCTTCCATTCGCTTGATCTTATTCCACGCCTGATCTTCGGTATAGATCTTTCCGGTCTTCGGATTGATGATCTTGGTCGTCAGCAAGCGATGAACGCGTTCAAGACCGGCCTTCGTCCGCATATTGAACAACGCACTCATTGCCTTGTATGCTTCGCCAAGAGCATTGATGTAATTCGGGTCGATCGGCCCGCCGCCGACTTGGCCGGCGACCTGTTGAAGGAAGTTGCGGATAGACTCGCCTGTGATCTTCTGCAATGCATCGAACGCTGGATCTAGGGCGTCGGGAACCTTTGTATTTGGCAAATGCGTTATCAGGCCAAGGCGTTTGAAATTGTCCAGCAGATAATCGATCTCAGCCTGTTGAGCCGCCGAACGTGCCTCTTCGTAGCGTTTCTTTTTGTCCTTTTCGCCCTGTGCAATTGCGGCAGTTCGTGCCTCTTCGTCTTTCTTTTTCTTTTCGGCGGCAATGCGAGCACATTCATCCTCGATCGCCTTTAGACATTTCCTGTATTCCTCTAGCGCTTTATCAGCGGCGGCCTTAGCATCGTCAGCTGCCTTTTGAGCGGCGGCGGCATCAGCCTTTGCGTTTTCGGCGTCACGACGAGCTTTCTCAGCGGCGGCTCTGGCGTTTTCGGCTCCTTTCTTTAATTTTGCTTCGTTCGCCAGACGCTCTTCGCGTGCCTTTCGCAAGGCTTCAGTGCCCGATAGTTCGGCACGCTTTGCCTGATGCTGTTCGGCGGTAATACGACCTGCTTGCCAATCTTCAAACAGTTTCTTCTTCTTTTCTTCGAGCCATGCACTGTCGGCTCCGTCAAACGTCTCGCCGTCCGAAGTGATCGAACCGCCGGAATTCGCCGGCTTTGCGGCATCGGCAGCTTTTTGCGCATCTGCCTCAGCTTTCTTTGCTGCGGCGTCGGCATCATCGGCGGCCTTTTTTGCTGCGTCAGCTTTACTCTGAGCTTCCACGGCCGCCGCCTCGAGTTCGGCCGCTTTTTCTCTCAGCTTTTCGCAATCACCGGCGAGGTTCACACATCCGCCGGCGACAAATCTATCAAACAATACGCCAGTATTCCTGGCATTTATTTGCCATTCCGTCTGGCCCGCTAGCCTTGGTGGGCCGTTGAATTGCGTGCCGCCTGTGCCCGTTGGTGACGGCTTCGGTGTCGGTTTGAACGTTGGAACAGGAGGCGATGTTACGTTGACCACAACATTGAGAACATCCTTGTCCTGCGTACAACCGACCTCGTTCTTGCACGTCAGACAAGCTATAGTTAGTTGTCCTTGATGCGGTCCGAGTCCTAACCCGACCGTGTCGAAACGGGCTGGAACGTTAACAGTTTGGCCGCCGCCAACTTGAATCTGTTCTTGCGCAAATGTGAGAAACGGCAAGTTTTGTCGCTGTAGTTTGAATTGGTGAGACGCTCGGCATTGGTTGATGACGGTCAAATTGCTAGACGCCGTCGTGTTTTGCGCAATATCGACGTTCCAAGCCGCCTGCTGTCCAAAAGCCGACATCTGGAAAGCAAGAACGAAGACCAAACTAGTCAGTACACTCTTCATAACTCCTCCGTATCTATTGGCGTGACGCCAACTTCGTGAGGATTTTGCCGATATTATTGATTGGTTGCTCGATTATGCACCAAATTAAACGTATGGGAAAGGCCGAACCTCCTTCGCCACGAGTCAGAATTGCGATAAGATTCCCGTATGGCAGGCGATATCGTAAATCCAAATGCACTAAATTCGACCATCGAGTTTCTGACCGCGATGGTCACGCCGGCGTTGTTGATCTCAGCGACGGGTTCGCTCGTGCTGTCGACATCGACCCGGCTCGGGCGGGTGATCGACCGCGTCCGCCAACTCGAAGAGCGACTTACGGAGCTGATGTACAGCGACGAGAAGGCCGATATACCGCTCTATGACCAGCGGGTCGAGGTCATCGTCGATCTGCTCGACAAGGTGACGAGCCGCTCGCGCATACTGCAGCGTGCAATGGCGACCTTTTATTACGGCCTCGGTTGCTTTATCCTGACGAGCGTCACGATCGCGGTCGCCGCGTTTTTCAGCACCTATCGATGGGTGCCGATCCCGATCGGCATCATCGGGATCATGTTCCTGTTTTGGGGCAGTATCTATATGCTTCGCGAAACCCGCATGGCGACCGCGACGATCAATGCCGAAATGGACTTTACTTGGGAACTCGCCCGACAGGTCGCCCCCAAGGATGTCATCAGCAAATACAAGCCAAAGGGAGCCCACAAAGGGTTAAGTCCCGCCAAGATCAAACAGAATGACCGCAAGATACCTGACACTCTTGTCGGCGAATGAACTCGAATCTCGCGTTGAAAAGCTCGAGTCTCTGCTCTCAGCCTGCAATATCTGCCCAAAGGACTGCGGTAACGACCGCTTTAAGGAAGAGATAGCGGCGTGTTATTCGGGCCGATTGCCGATCGTCTCGAGCTACACCGCTCACTTTGGCGAAGAGCCGTGCCTCTCGGGCACACGCGGTGCCGGTAACATCTTTTTCGGCAACTGCAATCTCCGCTGCGTCTACTGCCAAAACTACCAGATCTCGCAGACCTGGCGAGAACAGAAAAAGAACGAGATAACTCACGAACGCCTGGCCGAGATGATGCTTGAGCTGCAGGAACGCGGTTGTCACAACATCGGCTTTGTCTCGCCCACGCATTTTGCACCGCAGATGGCCCGGGCGATCCTGATCGCCGCCCGACAGGGACTCACTTTGCCGATCGTTTACAATACGAACGCCTACGATTCGGTCGAGGTACTGAGGCTGCTCGACGGCATTGTGGACGTTTATTTACCGGATCTGAAATACGCCGACTCTGACGCCGGTTTTCAGTACTCGAAGGTCCGCGATTATAAGGAACACGCCCGTGCCGCCATCGCGGAGATGCACCGGCAGATGGGCGACCAACTCGTATTTGGCGATGACGGGCTGCTCAAACGCGGATTGATGATCCGCCTCCTTGTGCTGCCGAACGACATTGCCGGCATCGAAGATAACCTGCGTTGGATCAGGGACGAACTTTCACCGAAAACCGCGATCTCGCTAATGGCCCAGTATTACGCAACCAACAAAGCGGCGACCGACGACCGGTATATCCTGCTTTCGCGACGCATCTCCGAGGGCGAGTGGTTTGAGGCTGTCAGCCTGCTCCACGATCTCGGCATTGACGAAGGTTTTATGCAGGAATACGAATCGGCGTCGCACTATTACCGGCCGGATTTTGCCGACGCGGAAATGCCGTTCAAGGACATTCGCGATTTCAAATAGCGTAACCCGCTAGTGTTTACCAGATATTATGAAGAAGATACTCACGGCCATTTTTATCGCACTGGGCCTTATCGGCGTGTCCGCGGCGCAGTCCAAAGACCTTGCCCGCTGGGTCAACCCCTTCATTGGCACCGGCGGGCACGGGCATACGTTTCCGGGAGCGACGATGCCGTTCGGGATGGTCCAACTCTCGCCCGATACACGGATCGACAACTGGGACGGCTCTAGCGGCTATCACTACTCCGACGACACGATCTACGGCTTTTCGCACACGCACCTGAGCGGCACCGGCAT
>CALDGX010000010.1 GCA_937941715.1 uncultured Chloracidobacterium sp.
GTATAAAAAATAGTCTTTCTGCGATGCACGTTTATTTGCGCAAGAGTTATACTTTTTCGCAATAGTTCCCAACGTACCTTTCCGACTGTGTCCGCGAATGCAGGGACCAAACAGGAGCGTATATGAAGAAAAAGGTCCTGAACGGATGTCTGATCCTCACGTCACTTTTAGGTTATCTGGAGTGGGGGGTCGATAATCGGATGTTTCTTTTCCAGGCCGAGATCGAGGTGTTGACAAAGCTCTTTAAGGATCCACTCTCCGCCGCACATCCGTTCACGCTGCTGCCATTGTTCGGGCAGTTGATCTTGCTCTTTACATTGTTTCAGAAGATCCCGGGCAGACTACTTACTTTCATTGGACTAGGATGCCTTAGCGTTTTGTTGTTGTTTATGTTCCTGATAGGGGTAATTTCAATCAACTACAAGATACTTCTTTCGACAGTTCCTTTTGTTGTTACCGCGATACTGACCATGATCGAGATCAGAAAGAAATGACCCGACCCAACACCATCTATCACAGGTGGTTCGGATATGATTTAACACTCATTTAACACCCAATTCACTTTCGGTTAACTTCCACACTCTAGTCTACCTCTTGCAGCAAAGAAATTTTTAAGAACCGGCCGGTCGCAGATCGCAGAATGACGATAGTCGTATGCGTTCGGGCCCGAAAACTATTTTGAATATTTCCGCTTAGGAGAAATGATGAAACCGAGAGATCTCGCATACAGAATATCGATAATACTTACCTTACTAACCGTATCCGCGTTGAGCATTTTCGCTCAGGCAAACGGCAAGATCGCCGGTACGGTGACGGACACTAATGGCGGCGTCATTCCGGGCGCGTCGGTCACCGTGACCAATGAAAAGACTGGCGAAGCTCGTACCGTACTTGCCAAGGCAGACGGCACATTTCTGGTCGTAAACCTCCAGCCGTCGACCTACACGGTCGCCGCCGCCGGCAATAACTTCGAGACTTCATCTCGAAAGAACATCGAATTGCTGGTTGGCCAGGAACTCGACCTCGAACTCAAGCTACAGGCCAAGGGCGTGTCAGTTTCGGTCGATGTCGTGTCCGGCGAGGACATGATCGTCAACACGTCGTCAGCGAGCATGAGTGCAAACGTCAATGCCCGCGAGGTCGAGGGCCTGCCGATCAACGGCCGCCAGTTGTCACAGCTCTACCTACAGGCTCCGGGCGGCGTCAACAGCGGCAGCGGAACATTTTCGGACATCCGTTTCTCGGGCCGTGCTAATAACCAAAACGTCGTCCGGTACGACGGCATCGAGGGAACAGCCATCATCGACGCCAGCCCCGGCAACCTGAACGGCGAGGTGCCGTCTCCGTTTCGCCTGCAGTCGAGCCTTGAGAACGTGCAGGAGTTTCGCGTCGATTCGAGCAACTTCCCGGCCGAGTTCGGGACCGGCACGGGCGGCCAGATCAGCGTCGTCACCAAGAGCGGCGGAAACAGCTTTCACGGCTCGGTCTTCGAATATTTCCGACGCGACGGCCTCGACGCCCGCAACTTTTTCGAAAACTCGTCGCCCGGCATTGAAAAGGGCAAACTCGCCCTCGACCAGTTCGGCGGTTCGATCGGCGGTCCGATCATCAAGGACAAGCTATTTTTCTTTGGCAGCTACGAGCAGTACCGCGGCCGATTTGGCCTCAACTTTGTCGAGGCGGCACCGAGCCTGAGCCTCGCGTTGCCGGGAGCCCTGATCCCGGGAACGTCGACACCCGTAAATCCGTTGATCCAGCCTTTCATCGCTGCGTTTCGCTCGGCCAATGCCGTCGTGATACCGGGCGGTTCGGCGACCACGGGTTTTGACGTCCTTCAGCTGCAGGACAACGAAAAGGTCGACGAAAAGGCGTTTGCGGCCCGCATCGACTATCAGCTCAACCCCAGCCATAAGCTCTATATGCGGTTCTTTCGCGACGAAGGCACCGACATCGCTCCTGAGGGCATCTCGGGCCGTGTGACGTCGATCGAGGCGGTCCCGCAGAACGGCGTCGCCGGTTTTCAGTCGATCCTTAAGAAGGACGGCTCGCTGATCAACGAGTTCAAATTCGGCTATAACGCCGCCCGCACCCGTATCAACGGCCAGGCGCCGACCGTCGGCGGTTTGGACTTCTCTAATCTGATCCTCAACATCTCGGGCAGTGTCGCAAACACCGGCATCGCCGGCCAGGGCACATCGTCGGGCATCTCGATCCCGGGCGGCCTTGTCCGTGCAAACTCGGCCACCAACGGCCGCGGCCAACCGTACACACCGTACTCGCTTTCGTTCGTCGACAGCCTTAACTGGGTTCGCGGCAACCACAATTTCAAGTTCGGCGGCGAGCTCAGACTTATCAGGATGTACACCGACCGCCTGGGCGGTACGACCTACACGTTTTCAAACCTTGCTGCCTTTCTGGCCAATACGCCGACCTCGGTACAGTACCTCGGCGACGTCAGTGCCCCGAGCCCGTTCAACAACGGCCTGACGGGACAGCGTCTGGCAAAGCAGGAATACTACATCGGCTACGCCCAGGACGAGTGGAAGCTCAAGCCCGGCCTGACGCTTAGCTACGGCCTTCGCTACGAGTTTTACACCCCGCTCCGCGAAGCAAACAACGGCCAGGTGCTGTTCGACATCAGGACCGGCATACTTCGGCCGTCGTCCGAGGCGGCATTCAAGTCGTCCAAGACCAACTTCGGGCCCCGCGTCGCGATCGCATGGTCACCGGATCAGGACGGTAACGGTTTCTTCTCGGCCGGCAAGACCGTCATCCGCGGCGGACTCGGGCTCTATTACGGCCCGGGCCAGACCGAGGACCAGATCCAGCCGATCGAGAGCGACCGTGTCAGCTCGACCGTGACGAGCGGTTCGTTGCTCGCGTTCCCGGCAAATATTCCGGCGATCATCGCCAACTTTAACTCTAATCCGAACAACCGCAGCTACCAGCCCCGAGCCTATTCGGGCGACTATGAGATCCCCGAGCGGATCTTCCAGTACAGTGTGTCGTGGCAGCAGCAATTGCCGGGCGGCATCACGACGACGCTCGCGTATGTCGGCAGCAAGGGCACAAATCTGTTTCTCAGAAGCGTCGCCAACCAGATACTGCCGGGCCAGACGACCATCCTCAACGGCAACAACATCCCGACCGGAGTCGGCGTCGTCAACCGCACCAATGCGACCGGCCAGGTGATCGGCGTGACGACGGTCAGGCAGTTCAGCATCGTCAGCGGCACCACCGTTTCAAACCCGTACGCCGAGATCGATTACAAGACGAGCGGCGGCGATGACCAGTACAACGCCCTGCAGTTTTCGGCCCAGCGGAGTTTCCGCAGCGGGTTGACCATGAACGCCCAGTACACCTTCGGCAGCAGCCGCGGCACGACCGCCGGTTCTAACGAGGCACGTACCGGAGCCCAGCTCGACAATTTTGAGGCTGACCGCGGCCGCAACAACTTTGACGTGCGGCATACGTTCAATCTCAGTGCCCTGTATGAGCTGCCTTTCGGCAAGGGCAAGAAGTTTGACCTCGGCCGCACGGGCAACTTTATACTCGGCGGCTGGGAGCTCGGCGGCATCGTCAATGCCCGCAGCGGCGTCCCGGTCGAGGTGCTGGTCGTGAGGCCTGACGTCGTCGTCCAGTGTCAGCAGGCGGGCGGCTGCCCGAACGGTGCCGGCGGCTTTTTTGCCAACGGATTCACCGCGAACCTGCCGTCCTTCGGAGCATCGTTCCCGGCATTGCCGACAGGCTTTGTCGCGGTGGTCAATACGCCGGGCGGCGGCAATTCGCGTAACGTTCGCCGGCCGAACCTGATCGCCGGGGTCAACCCGTACCTGAATAACGACCGCAACTTCATCAATCCGGCGGCATTTGCCACACCGGCACCGGGAACGTGGGGCGACCTCGAGAGAAACGCTCTGTCAGGCCCGATATTCCGTCAGGTCGATATGATCGTCGCCAAACGCTTTCGCATTCGCGAGAAGATGAATTTCGAATTTCGCACTGAGGTTTTCAACGTATTCAATCAGGCGAATTTTGCCAATCCATCGACCACGCTCAACAATGCGTTGCCAAACCTGGCATTCAACACCACGACGTCGGTTTACACCGCCACCACGTCGAACGTCGTCCAGCCGGGCCAGGCATTTACACAGGGCTCGGCCGGATCGACCTTTGGCCTGTTGAGGTCGACCGTCGGACGAACCGTCGGTTTGGGCTCGAACCGGCAGATCCAATTCGCCTTCAGGTTCAACTTCTGATCCAAACCGGGTGAAATAGGAACGCGGCCGTCTGATGATCGATCATCGGGCGGCCGTTTTCTGCGTCGCGGATCGTTCACCAA
>CALDGX010000011.1 GCA_937941715.1 uncultured Chloracidobacterium sp.
GATGTCTACTTCGCCTGCGCGCTGGCCAAATTGAGCGGCCATCCGTGTCGCCATGTCGTCGAGATCTGGGAACGCGACCACGCCCAGGGCTGGGGCGCGATCGCCCGACGGCTCGGCATCAAACCGGGCTCGGCCGAATTCCATCGCCTGAAGCGCGGCATGGTGCCGAGCTACGACCGCTGGGGTCGCCCGATCGAGCTCGACCGCGATCTGGATCGCGATTTCCCCGGGCGCGACAAGGGTCGCGGCAAACATCACGACGACGGTCACGACGGGACCATACTTAACGGACTCGATAAAAACACTGTCGAGAAAACGCCTGCCGCCGCTCGGATATTTTCTGCTGTTCATATTGACCCCTTGTGGCCGGCACCGCCGCAGCGGCCGGCGTGCTATTGGCCGCTACATAGCGGACTTTTGAAGACCGGTTGGCGGCGGTTCGGCCTGCTGCTCGTTTGGCGGCTGCTGACCGGGATTTGTCGGACCCGTCGCCTTTGCCTTCTTTGGCGCAAATTCAGCCATCGGTAAATAGTTACCTTTTATGCTCCAGACAACCACGCCGGGAGCCACTGCAGCCGTGCTCAACGTCGATCCTGTCGGCGTTGCCTGTGCCGGCTGTCCGGCGCTTACGACCGGCGTAGTTTCCTGAACCTCGTATGCAAGGCCGCTGAACAGCCTCGAACCGCTTTCGGCTCCACCGGCATATTCGAGTGACTTCAGGAAGGCGGCAACGCCGTCCTTGCTCTTGGCGAGACCCTTGATCTCGACCTCGCCGGCGTTCGAAAGCTTCATTTCGGATACATAAAATGCCGGATCGATGCTGAAGGGATAGTTCGAATTAAGTTGAAATAGCATTCCGATACCAACCGGTTGCTGCCGGCGAAGGCTGGTCACCTCAGTAACGAACTCTCTGTACCATTTGAGATTTGCTTCGTACGAATTGCGCCGGTCGACAGCGGGCTTTAGTTCCCGGGTGCGGTCGTCAGCGATCGATTCGCGGCGGGCCGTCATCAGGTTCGATACAAACAACTCGACCGCAAATGCCGACAATAGTGCCGCGACGATCACCGGAACCGCAAACATCAGCGTCGCCGCACGGCTTCGGCGGTTTTGCAGTTTTGCTTCCTCTTCGAGTTGGCGTTCGTATCGCTCGGCATCGGACACGAACAAAATGTCGCGGACCAGGTCGACCGTCGCGATAACCTCATTTCCGTCGACCGGCAACTGTCCGAATGAATACGATCCCAAAAGCAGTCCGCTCGCAACAGCATCCTCGGCCGGGACGCTCATTCCTATAAACTCGACCCCTGTCCTGACCGCACATTCGGCGGCGATCAACTCGGCTATCTCATCCAGACCGTGTTCTGCGACCCAAACTACTTTCGAGAAATCCTCGACCGGCGGGCCCGCCAGCATCGCGGGCGGTGCCTGTGCCAGAACCTGTTCGAACGCGTGTCTGACATATTCCTCGGTCGGCGTCGCGGCTGCAGTTCGGCCGGCTATCTTTGGTGTCGGAATGATCTCATCCGTTCCGCGTTCCGTTCGGGTGATCTCATCCGGGGCCAAAAACGCATATTCACTAAAAAGTCCGTAGGCCGGACTCCAGAGTCCCAGACTGTAACCATTCTTGTTAACAAGCAGAAAGGCGGAAACCTGATTTTCGTTTCCCGGTCGCAGCATCTCCGCCCCTTCGCTCGTCTCGCAAAGGAAGTAGCGAGCGGCGCTGCGCAGAGGCGTTTCGACACACAGGTCGATCTTTGCCGACGGCTGCTCGCCGACGACTGATCTGACCCTTGCTGCAAGAGCCTGTATATGCTGGCGTGACGCCTCAGTGATCGAGACCTGTCCGTTCGGCAACCGTGTCACGGAGCAGGCGGTGTCTTCAAGTGACGTGTCAAAAACGGGATGATTATCAATTCCCGGGACCATATCCTTCTCGGCACCTATTAGCCAATCAAGCAATGCCTCGTCCGAATAAGCCAATTGCTCGCCATCAAGCGCAAGTATCCGCGTCAGTTCGGAATAGTCCGCTACCGATGTCGTAAAATGCGTTTTTGCCGACAATGCCGGCAGGCCGGCTTCTTTTGCCCGCCGCGTACTTAGCGCAGCCGCGAGATCAACATCCGACGGAAACCGCAGGACCCGTATCCGCGAAGCACCTTCAGCCCTGGGCAGTGGGTAGGCAGCGACCATTTCGCCGACCGTGTTCCAAACCAAGGCAAGCTGATCGGCCGATAATGCCCGTTCCGCAAGCAAAGGATCACTCTCAGACCCGATGCCGAAATTCTCGTACTCGTTAGATCCGTTCGTGTTTCTCATTGGGCCAAATACGCACTCCCTATATAGATTTCATGCGCCGACTTTGAGAAATGAAAATAATGTCTTGTGCCTTAAATACAACGCAATTACTGTGCCCGTAATACGTCGATCCAAAGGCATTTCTGTGCTGATTTTATTGGTTTTGGCGGCGAAAGCCCGGGCCAATCGGCGCGGGGCGCGTGAAAGTCCGCGCCCGTTGGTCAAATGTGCATGAGGCAGCAGAATATTAGCCGGGCGCCGGCGAACGCTGCAAAAAAGGCCGCGAAACCGAGCGTTTCGCGGCCGGACAGTTCCTGATTTGCGGTCAGACCGTCTTGCTGCCGTAGCCGGCCGCAACCGGTCGTTCATTGATCCCGCCGTCAACCCCAAGGCCGAAACCGACTGCCGAATGATGGCCGCAAAGGTCGCGCAATTCGTCAACATTTGACGAGATCGAAAACGCGGTTTCCAGAGTGATGAGCCGCCGGCGGTATAGTGCCGCCAGAGACTGGTTCAGCGTCTGCATACCAAATCGGTCGCCTCCGGTCTGCATCACAGAGTATATCTGATGTATCTTGTCCTCGCGGATCAGATTGCGGATCGGAGCGTTCGGTACCAGCACCTCCATCGCCATCACGCGACCGGTCCCGGTTGCATTGGGCAAGAGTGCCTGACACATAATACCTTCGAGTACGTTTGAAAGCTGGGTCCGCACCTGCGGTTGCTGGGACGATGGGAAAACGTCGATGATCCTTGTGATCGTTGACGCAGCCGTATTGGTGTGCAGCGTCGCAAACGTCAAATGTCCCGTTTCGGCCACACGCAGGGCCATTTCGATCGTTTCGAGATCGCGCATTTCGCCGACCAGGATGATGTCCGGGTCCTGCCGCAAACCTGAGCGAAGAGCTTCGGCGAATGAGAATGTGTCGGCTCCAAGTTCGCGTTGACTGACGATACAATTTTTGTGTGAATGGATGAATTCGATCGGGTCCTCGATCGTAATAATGTGCTCGTGCCGCATGGTGTTTATACGGTCGATCATCGTGGCCAGCGTCGTCGATTTACCGGATCCGGTCGGCCCTGTCACTAGTACAAGCCCGCGCGGACGGCGGCAAAAGTCCATCGCGATGTGCGGCAACCCGAGCTCGTCAAATGACCGAAGCTCAAACGGTATCGCACGAAATGCAGCACCCACGGTTCCCTTTTGATTAAAGATATTAACGCGAAACCGTGATATATGTTCGAGCCCGATCGAAAAGTCCAACTCCCGTTGTTTCTCAAATTTTTTGATCTGTATGTCAGAAATGTGCGAGTACGCGAGTAATTTGGTCTCTTCCGGTGTCAGCGGTTCAAATTTCTCGAGGCGCACCATCTCACCATTGACGCGTACCTGCGGCGGGCTGTCGACCCGCAAGTGCAGATCCGAGCCGCCCATTTCGATTGTGGTCTTCAGGAGGCCGTCAAGGGTCTCTCTCGGATTTTCTAGATCGATCATAATCACCTCATTGGCCGGTCAGGATCACGGATCGGGCCGGTAGTGCAGTTCAAGCTGTAAAAATAGCAAAGCGAACGGGATAGCTCCCGTTCGCAAGTTTGTTCCTTCCAGACATCTTCAATTCCTCTCAGGATACGGTCGCCGACCGAATTCTATTGGATCGGCGTGCCGCCGGTGGTCGTCAGTACGCCGTCAGCGCATACAAAGGCCGTTGCCTTTTTATAGATCACGCCATCGACACTGACACCGTAATAGTTGGTGCCTGTCGAACCAGCGGTGGACGGAGCGGCTGTCGCACAATACAACGAATTGTTCGTGCCGCCGATCGTAAGGGTAAAGTCATATCCGCTCTTTGTAGGCGAAGCAGCTGCCAACGTTGCGTCGACTAGTCCGCCCAAAGCGGTGTTCAGGGCATAGCTGGTGCTATTACCGGTGGTTGCCTGATATGTGGCTTCCGCACTGTGATATGTGCGAAGAGTTGAAATTGCGCTCGCTTCATTAGCGGCCCGGCGTGAAGCAAGCAGACTCGGGATAGCAATGGCCGCCACGATCCCGATAATGATCACGACTACGAGTAATTCCACTAGCGAAAAACCCTTTTGATTCTTGTTCATTGTTCTTCTCCTAAAACTTAAGCATAGGAATACTTGCATTGGGCCGGCGGCTCAACATCGAGTTGTTTGCGAACGACTCGATAGCCGTCGCGCCTTTTTTAATGCTTGCGAAATACTTGCGCGCAATATTTGTGCCAGATACGGACCAGATATCGATGACGGGCCCGATATTTGCGCAATCTGTTAAATGGCTCTGTCTGAACAACTTAATACTACTGCCGCTGGATCTGGCCGGGCGTCAGACAAATTCGTCGGGCGCGAAATAACTCACAGGCACCGTGTAGTTTTGGGTTTCCTGCATTCGAGTTCGGCTACTGCAGAACATTGTCGGGTTGGTTAGAAATATCTCCCCTGAGCAGAGTTTCCGTGCAGTCATTCCAGACTTTTTGCGTGCAACTGAACAGCTCAGGTGAGCTTTCGCGCGTCTGCAGTTCCACCGACACAAACGTTGCGGATGTGCCGTAATTCATCGTGGTCCATCCCAGACGCTCGCGATTTTTCCAGACATATGCGTAGGCGAATCGATCATCCTTACCCATCAGATGTTGGGCCTCGTGAAGGAGGATCATCGCCCTCTCGGTGTCATCGACGGTCCGGTCAAAAAAATCCGGGTAAACGGTCACGATCTCGAACGGAAAATTAGTCGCTGCAAACGCCCTTTCCTCGGTTATAAGACTGTTAAGCCAGTTGTCAGTCCCGCGAAAAGTTGCAGCGTGTCTGAGGACGAACACCTCGCTCTCAAACCCCTTTTCGCTCAGTAGGTCGATCGCACGTTCGAGGCACGCCCGTTGTTCGGGATCCACGGGAATGGTGGTAGAAACCAGTGAGAGGTAGAATGCTGAAAATGTGAGTGCGGCGACCAACGCCAACCTTGAAATAACGACACCAAAACGCGACCAAGGCCCAAGCTCAGATCGGTTCTTCGAGGCAGCAATTAACTTAGCTATTTTAGTCGTCATTCTATCCGGCTACCGAACATTGGCCCGTAATTCTATATTGAGATGCCGCCTGAGGCAAGAACATACGCCGAGATTAGTGTAAAA
>CALDGX010000012.1 GCA_937941715.1 uncultured Chloracidobacterium sp.
TGCCTTTCCCGGAGCCCAAGGGGCGAGCGAAATACGGAAAGAATTAACCTCTTACTGGAAATCGTGTGAGCCGATCTTGCTGACAAAAGCGTTGATCGTTTCGAAGTAGAGTGCCTTGATCATCGCCCCGTCCTCGGCGATGCCGCGGATGAGCAGAAAATCGCTTGAGACGATGGTCGAGCGAAACTTATCGAAAACGTCAGGCATCACGATAAAATTTGAAAAACCTGTCTCGTCCTCCATCGTGATAAAAACGACGTCGTTCGCCGTGCTCGGCCGCTGGCGGACGATGACCGCACCGGCGACCGTGACCAACGCGCGTTTTCGCAGGTTCAGGGTCCGGTTTGCCGGCAGCACACCGCGTTTGTCGAGCTCGTCGCGAAGAAAACGCATCGGATGCTTGCCGATGGTGATGCCGGTAGTCATCAGGTCGGTCTCCATCAGCTGCCACTCGGACATACGGTCGATAAACGCGGGCGTCGCCTGTTTTTCGAACACGTTATCAAAAAGTTCGCCGGCGGGCCGGATGGCGAGTTCTGATTCCCAAAGTGCCTGTCGGCGGTGGACCGCGGCGTCGAAATTGAGAGCTCCCGACAGGCTCAATGCTCTTATTTCTTTTTTGTTTATCGCGGGGACGCGTTTTACCAGATCCTCGACCGATGTGTATGGACTGACGCGGCGGGCACGCTCGGCGACGATCGCGTCGGCCACGTCCTTACGCAGGCCTTTGACGTATTTGAGCCCGATGCGCACGCGGCCGTCCTCGATAGTAAATAGCCGATCGGAGCGGTTGATGTCGATGGCGTTAAAGTGCAGCCCGTGCCGCTGTGCGTCCTTGATCAGCGTCGCCGGTGCGTAAAACCCGAGCGGGTAATTATTGAGCATCGCGGTCGTAAATTCGGCCAGGTAATGCACCTTTAGGTAAGCCGATGCGTACGTCAAAAGGGCAAAGCTGGCCGCGTGCGACTCGGGAAAGCCGTAGTTGGCAAAGGCGAGGATGCTCTTGACGATGCGGTCCTGCGTCGCAGGGTCGATGTCCTTATCGGCCATGCCGGAACGCAGCCGCACCTCGATCTTGGCCAGGCGTTTGTCCGCCCGCTTGAAACCGAGTGCACGCCGCAGCTCCTCGGCCTCGCCGCCCGTAAACCCGGCGATCGCCATCGCCATCCGCAGCAGCTGTTCCTGAAAGAGCGGGACGCCGAGCGTGCGTTTCAGTATCGGCTCAAATGACGGGTGCATATAGTCGACCGGCTCCTTGCCCATGCGGCGGGCGATATAGCCGCTGAGCATCTTGCCGACGATCGGGCCCGGACGGATAATGGCGACCTGGACGACGATGTCGTAAAAATTTTCGGGCCGCGATTTTGGCAAAAAGTTGATCTGCGCCCGGCTCTCGACCTGAAACATCCCGATCGTATCGGCGTCCTGCAGCGTTTTATAGACGAGCGGGTCGTTCTTAGGCAGGCGGCCGAGATCGACCTTTTCGCCGCGGTGCCGCTCTATCAGCGTGAGCGTGTCGCGGATGACGGCCATCATTCCCAGGCCGAGCAGATCGACCTTGATGATGCCGAGGCGTTCGCAGTCGTCCTTGTCCCACTGGATGATGTTGCGGCCGGGCATTGACGCCGGCTCGAGCGGCACGACGCCGTCGAGCCGCCCGAGGCTGATGACCATGCCGCCCGAGTGCTGGCCCAGATGCCGCGGGTAATCGAGCACGCGGGCGTACATCTCCATATATTTCGCGATGCGGTAATTGTCACGCGGGTCAAAGCCGGCCTCGACAAACCGCGACATCATCTCGGCCCGCGTGTGTGTGCCGTAGTGCGGAATGATCTTGGACAGACGCTTTAGCGCGGCCTCGTCAAAGCCGAAGACCTTGCCCACCTCGCGTGCCGCCGAGCGTCCGCGATAGCTGATGACGTTGGCCGTCATGCCGGCACCTCGTTCGCCGTATTTTTGGTAAACGTGCTGGATGACACGTTCGCGGTCGTCGCCCGACGGCAGGTCGATGTCGATATCGGGATACTCGGTCCGCTCTTCGGAAAGAAATCGCTCAAAGAGCAGATCGGCCTCGATCGGGTCGACCGCCGTGATGCCGAGAGCGTAGCAGACGACAGAATTAGCGGCCGAACCGCGGCCCTGCGAGAGGATGTTGTTGGCACGGCAAAACTGCGATATGTCCCAGACGAGCAGAAAATAGCCGGCGAGCCTGAGTTTGGCGATCATATTCAGCTCGTAATCGAGCTTTTGCCTTACTTTCGGCGTCAGTGCCCAGTAGCGCCAGACCGCACCTTTCTCAGCCTGTTTGCGCAGGTACGAGTCCATCGTTTCGCCCGGCGGCACAGGATAATCGGGGAACGTGTAGCCGAGCTCGTCCATCGAAAATTTAACGCGGTCGGCGATCTCGACGGTCGCGGCGACAGCCTGCGGGTAATCGTCGAACTGGTACGCCATCTGCGCCGCCGATCTGAGATAGCGTTCGCTGTTTTCGGAGATCAGGCGGCCGGCATTCTCGATAGTGCAGTGATTTTTGATACAGGTAAAAACGTCGAAAAGCTCGCGGTCACGCTGCGCGGCGTAGTACGGGCCGTTGCTGGCAAAATACGGCAGGCGAAACTTGTGGGCGAGGGCGAGCAGAGTCTGGTTGACGGCCTCTTCGTGCGGCAGATTGTGCCGCTGCAATTCGACGTAGAGCCGGCCTTCGAACACGTATTTGAGCCACGCCAGAGCCTCCTGGCCGCGATGCCGCTTGATGTGGTGATGCAAAAATCCGTCGGCCCCGCCCGTAAAGCAGAGCAGCCCGGCGGAGTGCTCCTCGATGTCGCGCCGCGTCGCAAAATGCTCGCCCTTTTTATGCCGCAGTTTGACGGTCGTGATCAGTCGGCAGAGGTTCTGATAACCCGCAAGGTTGAGCGGCATCAGCGGCAGCAGGCTGCCGTCATCCATCGTGATCTCAGAGCCGATCATCGCCCTGACGCCCTGCTCCTTTGCCTCAAAATGCAGCCGCACCGCTCCCGAGACCGTGTCGCGGTCCATCATCCCGACTGCCGGCATATCAAGTTCGGCGGAGCGCACGGCGATGTCCTCGGGCAGCGAGCCTGAGGACAGAAAACTGAACGCGGAGCGTGTGTGGAGTTCTATAAAGGACATCGATCCTTGTCCCCGGAAAGGGACGCCTCTAATCAAATTCGCCGGTGACCAACCAGTCATTGCCCGTTCTTTGCAGGCAATAGACGCCGCCATTCTCGACCTCGACGTGCCATGCACGCCTGTCCCAGGCCTTTTCCCACCAACGCGAATTGGTCCGCCAGACGCCGCTGCACGCGACGACGCGGCCGGCAAAATAACGTGTCCGCAGGTAGATGAGCTGTTTGTCACGCACCAGCACCTCGGCGGCGACCGGCGGTTCGTAATAGGTGAACGCGATGACCGGGGCTCTCGGCCCGGCGTGCGTTTCAATGCCCGCGGGCAGTCGGCCGGCATCGAGGGCGAACGGCCGCTCGATCCGCTTTTCGAGCAGCACGGGCACGCCGACATTCGTTTCGCCGACTAGTTTTTTGATCTTGCCGACCGTCAGCAGCAAACTCTCGGGCTGCGGCTTTGAGGCGGCGTAGAGCCCGCTCTGGGCCGGACGCGGACGCGTGAAATGTGCCCTGGTGCTGACGGCCGTGATGCCCGCGGCGGGCGGATCGGCCGAAATCCGAAGATCGATGATCTTGAGCCAGAACGACCTATCGAGCGTCGGGAACGACGTTTTTATCTCGTACGCCTTGTCGCCTTTTTTATCGAGCCTGAACCGAATGTCGATCTGCTCGGTGCTCCAGCCGTGCTTATTTACGGCCGTCAACATTTGCTCGAGGCCGCGGTTGACGATAAAGACCAGCTGGGTAAAATCGTCGACCGGATCATCCAGCTCGTAATGCCAGACGGCCTCGGTCTCTTTGATATTGGGCGTCAGGACACGGCGAGGCCTCTGCTCGACGACGTCGAGCACCTCACGAAAATCGCGTCCGTACCGTGCGACGAGGTCGTCAGCCGGAATATTTCGCAGATCTTCGATGCGATCAATGCCGAGAGCCTCAAAAACACCGGCCGTGTCGCGGTCGATATCCAGATCGCGAAGCGGCAGCTGCGAAAATGCCGCCGGCTCGGCGACAGTGCGGCTCAGCCCGCGGTTCTCACGGGCGAGCAGCATCGCCGTCTCGACCGTTTCGGCGACCGCGACATTTCCGGCGATATTATTGCGTTCGAGCTCCTTCACTATATTTTGGGCGATCTTATTCTCGTCGCCGACCAGCTTTTCGAGCCCGCTGACGTCAAACAGGACGCCGTCGCCGAGCATCTCGATGCGATAGGCAAACCCGTAGGCGATCGCCGATAAGATGCCGGCGTCCTCGCGTGCATTTGGTGAAATGATGCATGCATAGGCTCTAGACATCGCTGTAGTCAAACTCGATCCTGGCCGCCGTTTGCGGGCCCGAAAAATGCTTTCTCGACTGCAGCCCGAGATGAAACTCGCGCAGCAGTTTGTACCGCCCGAGCCCCGACCAGACAGTGTCCCGCCGCGACATCTCGAACGACTGGTGCGACGCCGAGCCTGCGACCGGTTCCTCGGCCGTGACGACGAAAAGCGTCGGCGTTTCCTTGATCCGCGTGCGGTAACGATACCAATAGGTGCGCGGCACCATCCGCAGCTTTTGTGTCGGCAATCCGCCGAGATTGAGCCAGATCGCCCCGAAACCCTTTGCCTGCACCAGATAGTCAGCCGCCGTAAACGCCCGCTCAAGGTCGCCGCCGCAGCGTATCCAGAGCAAATTGTCCAGCACGACGCCCGCCAGGGCCGCCGACCGCGGATCAAAGCCATCGCACGAATCGACCACCGCACAGACCTCGCCGAGGGCCGTCAACTTGGCCAGCAGATTGAGCACAAGGCTTGTCCGGCCGGTGCTCGCATCACCGACAAACTCGCTCAAAGTCCCGCGTGTAAGGGCCAATCCGACCGCGTCGAGCAGAACCTCCTCAGAGTGCTTTTGTTCCTCTCTCAGGTGGGATAAACTTTTGACCAGGCTCAGGTGTCTCATACAGATACTTGCGAGAATGCAAGTATATCTCATAGATGAAACACAAGTCAAAAAAATCTACGCAAGAGTGAGTCTTTCTCACCCCCTCGATCTGAGATCTCAAAAGACAGGCCCGAAAAGCTCCTGAACCAGCAATCTAGGCGGAAATAGCGGCTTCGGTCTTAGCAAGAAATGCTGACATAGCATCAGGGGCGATCGGTCTCGAGAAATGAAATCCCTGTCCGGCCCCGCAACCAAGATCCTGAAGTTCCCGGATCTGATCGGCATGCTCGATGCCCTCGGCGATAGTGCGAAGATTGAGTGAATCGCCCATCATAATGATCGCTCGGGCCACGGCATTGCCCTCGCTGCCCTGACCGAGCTTATCGACGAATGATTTATCGATCTTGAGGATGTCAATAGGGAAGCGCTGCAGATAACTGAGGCTCGAATAGCCCGTGCCGAAATCATCGATCGCGAGTCTCACACCTAGATCTTTCAGATCATGGAGTTTGAGAATGGTGGCTTCGGTATCCTGGAGCATAAAGCTCTCAGTGATCTCGAGGATCAGCGACTGCGGCGGCAATCCCGAGGACTTGAGCGCGGTACTGACGATATTGACAAGCTCTTTTTTCATGAACTGGCGTATCGAGATGTTGACCGTCACCGAAACGTCCCTAAGGTCCTCGTGAATCTCCCGCCAATGCTGAACCTGCCGGCAAGCCTCGCGCAGTATCCATTCGCCCAACGGTACGATCAGATTTGTCTCCTCGGCCAGCGGAATAAACTTCATCGGTGACAGAAGGCCGAATCTCGGGTGCTGCCATCGGACAAGTGCCTCAAGCCCCAGGATCCTTCTGGAATGCAGATCAAAGATCGGTTGGTAGTGCAGCGTAAACTCCTTCTCCTCAATGCCGCGGCGGAGATCGACCTCAAGCTCGATCCGCTCCATCAGAGCCTCGTGCATCTGGGGTTCGAAAACGACGTACTTGCCCTTGCCATTGTTTTTGGCCAGATACATTGCCAGATCGGCATTACGGAGCAGCTCTTCTGAACCGGAAATGTCACCGGTGCCCGATGCGATTCCGATGCTCGTACTGACATAGACCTCATTGCCGTCGATCAGGAACGCCTGTTCAAAAACCGAAAGAATGCGGTCGGCAATGTTGACGGCTTCGTCGGCGTGAGTGACAGTTTCGACCAGAACGGCGAATTCGTCGCCGCCGAGCCGGGCCGCCGTATCCGAATTTCTGAGACAGTCCTGCAGCCGGTCAGCGACCGCAACCAGTAATTTGTCACCCGCCGCGTGGCCGAGCGAGTCATTGACCGATTTGAAATTATCAAGATCGAGGAAGAGTACGGCGATCGATACGTGGTTTCGAACGCGCTTTTGAATAGCGTGATCGACGCGGTCACGGAAAAGGGTCCGGTTGGCGATCTTGGTCAACGGGTCGTGCAGGGCCTGATGCGTAAGCTGGTCCTCGAGCGACTTGCGCTCGGTCACGTCCATCATTGACCCGAGCATTCGGACGGGCTTGTTATCGCTGTCGTAAACGACATAACCGCGGTCCACCACAAATGCGTACGAACCGTCGCTTCGGCGGAATCTGTATTCGTCGGTCCAGAGGTTCTTACCGCTTTCGATATGGCGATAGATGCCCAGTTTGACCCGCTCGCGATCGTCCGGGTGCAGACGGTCGGACCAGGACGTCAGGCTCGAACCGATCTCATCGCTGGAGTAACCAAAGAGCTTTTGATAACCCTCGTTACGCCAAAACTCGTTTGTCGAAAGATTCCAGTCCCAAATGGCGTCGCTGGTCGCACGGGTAACGAGTTCGAATCGTTCCTGGCTGATCCGGAGAGCTTCTTCGGAGCGTTTTCGCTCGATCGCCATCGCGATCTGATCGGCGACAGCCGTCAGCAGATCGACGTCCTGTTGTGTGTAAGTGTCTGAATTTTCGTAGTCCTGAACGACAAGTACCCCGATCGCCCCATCGGGTGTTTTGAGCGGCACGCCGAGCCAGATCGGCGAGTCGGTTCCGACGGACTCAACCTCGCCAAGTTCGATCAGCCTCTGTGCGTCCTCGTGCGTAAAGAGCATCGACCTGCCCTGACGGAAAACGTACGCGCTTAAGCTGCGGCCGACGCGAAGAGGGCCCGGCATCGGGTCAAACTTGTCTACCCAAAACTGCATGGTCAGCAGTTCGGTGGCGGGGTCGAAGAGTGCGACAAAAAAGTTTTCGGCATAGACGATCTTCTTGATCGTCCGATGGATGTGGTTCAAAAGGTCATCGAGGTTAGCGGTGGTGGTGACGCCATGGATGATCTTCGAGATCGCCCGAGCTTCGGCCTCGAGACGTTTGGGACGCGAAATGTCACGTGCAAGGCAGACAATATTGTATGCACATGTGTCAGGGTCAAATATTTTTGAAGCAGAGACCGAGACGGGAAAACGGGTGCCGTTCTTTCGCAGACAATACGTCTCAAGACGCTTGGTATTACCGCTTTTTTGAAAAAGCCTGGCAAACAACTTTTGGAATACTTTTTCGTTTCGGGCGAGTATGCCGACCGGTTTTCCGATCAATTCCTCGCGCGAATAACCCGTGAGTTCGAGCGTGGCAGGATTGACCCTGGTGATCCGTGTGTCCGGGTCGATAACGAGCACCGCGTCGCTGATTGAATTAAAAATGCTGTCGCCGAGGCTCAGCAGCGGAGTCGATCCGCCATCAGTCATATGCGGCTCGGAGTATTTCTGCAACTCAAATCCCGAGGTCGAAGGGAATTCGTGATGAGGATATATCGAGCCGAAAGATGTCGCCGGCATTGTGATCTCAGACTCGTCTGACCGAGATAATTGTTCCATTTCAGTTGTTTTTGACGACAATAAAATGCATTGGCGGCGTGCTTCGTAGGGAATCAATGCTTCCAACCGCAGGAAAAAGTCGGAAACCGCAAAATTGAAATCGGTCGCGGGTGGGCAAGGCGCGACAAAACAGTCCATTTCGGATTCTGCATTAAACAGTGTTAAAAGTCAACAGTTTTGTTTGAAACTCTGTCAGTGCGATATACAGCGGAAAAGGGCGGCTCTGTGGCTGTCCGCCGTCGGTCGAACGACAAGCATCACTGACCGGAGGCGGAATATGATCTATAATCGAACAGCGATGACCGAGGTATTAAATGTAGTTGGCGGAGGTTTGGCCGGTGTCGAGGCGGCGTGGCAGGCGGCGGAACGCGGTGTGAAAGTGCGGCTGTATGAAATGCGGCCCGTGCAGCAAACGCCCGCGCACCGCACGGACAAACTGGCCGAGATCGTTTGTTCAAATTCGCTTAAGACCGACGAGCCGGGAAGTGCTCCGTATTTGCTTAAGGAAGAACTGCGGCGCGGCGGGTCGATGGTGCTGGACGCGGCCCACGCGACCAAAGTGCCGGCAGGTGCGGCACTTTCAGTCGATCGGGTCAAGTTCGCCGAGATGATAACCGAGCGAGTTGAGGCACATCCCAATATCGAGATCGTCCGCGAGGAGGTGACGGCTTTACCGACAGAAGGCGTCACGATCATCGCTACCGGGCCGCTTACATCGGACGCATTGACCCGCGAGATAATGAAACTGACCGGTGACGACCAGCTATATTTCTACGACGCGATCGCACCGATAATCGCTGCCGATTCGATCGATATGACGATCGCATTCAAAGCGGCGCGCTATGACAAGGGCGGCGACGACTATATCAACTGCCCGATGGACAAGGATCAGTACGAGGTGTTCATTGATGCACTGCTGAACGCAAACTCGGTCCCGCTGAAGAGGTTTGAGGAAACTCATTGGTTCGAGTCGTGTCTGCCGATCGAGGAGATCGCCCGCCGCGGGCCTGAGACGCTGCGGTTCGGTCCGATGAAACCCAAAGGGCTGCGCGACCCGAGAACGGGCGAAGAACCGTGGGCGTGTGTCCAGTTGCGTCAGGAAAATATGATGGCGGACGCTTACGGCATGGTCGGGTTTCAGAACCACCTGCGTTACGGCGAACAGGAACGCGTGCTCAAGCTGATCCCCGGTCTCGAAAACGCGGAGTTTCTACAGTTTGGCCAGATCCATCGCAACACGTTCATCAATTCGCCGGCGATACTAAATGAAACGCTTGCAACGCGAGAAAACCCACGGTTGTTCTTTGCCGGACAGATCACGGGCGTCGAGGGTTATGTCGAATCGGTCGCGACCGGCTGGATGGCCGGCATAAACGCGGCAAATGTTCTGCGTGGTAGTGAACTGATAACCGCACCGGCGACATCGGCAATTGGTTCGCTGTGCCGGTACGTTTCGAACGTCGAAACCAGGAATTTTCAGCCGGTAAATATCACTTTCGGCCTGCTCGAACCGCTCCCGCCGGAACTTCGTAAGAAGTATCGAAAGAAGCGCGAACGGCATATTTT
>CALDGX010000013.1 GCA_937941715.1 uncultured Chloracidobacterium sp.
AGGTCGAGACTTTCATCATCGCGAATCACAGTTACGACGTCCCCGAGATCGTCGCAATTGACGCCGAGCGTGTCTCCGGGCCGTATCTCGCGTGGCTGAATGGCGTTTTGGGCTGACCACGATCAAACCGCAAACAAAAAAAGGCCGCCGGCACATTCAACCGGCGGCCTTCCAAATTTGATGACAACTATTTGCCGTTGTTAACGCCTGACTCGAACGTGCCGATGATAAAGTCCACGGCGTCCCTCGGCGAGTCGGTCAGATGGATCAGCCCGAGGTCCTCGGCGTTGATCATCTTTTCATTAAGCATCGTCGACGTGAGCCACGACAGCAGGCCGCGCCAATACTGCGATCCGAAGAGCACGACCGGAAAGTTGCGGATCTTGCGTGTTTGGATCAGCGTCAGAGCCTCAAAGAGTTCGTCCATCGTCCCGAATCCGCCCGGAAATATCACGTACGCGTTGCTGTATTTGATGAACATCGTCTTGCGGACCATAAAGTACTTAAAGGTCAGCGATTTGGTCAGATACGGGTTCGCCATCTGCTCGAACGGCAGCTCGATGTTGCAACCGACCGAAACGGCTCCCGCGGCGTGGGCACCGCGATTGGCGGCCTCCATGATGCCGGGGCCGCCGCCCGTGATGATCTCAAATCCGGCCTCGCCGAGCAGGCGTCCGGTCTCCATCGCGGCGATGTAGTTCGGGTCCGATTCATGGGTGCGTGCCGACCCGAAGACCGAAACGCCGCGCGTAATTGTCGCCAGATGGTCAAAACCGTTGACGAACTCGCCCATTATCCTAAAAACCCGCCACGAGTCCGACGTCCGGTACTCGTCCTCGAGCTCGGGCGACCGCAGCAGCACCTCGTCGTCGGTCAGGTGCCAATAACCGGGCTCCTGCTGGCGCTTTTTCGCGTCGGCGACCGTTTTCGGCACGGCCGGCTTTTTGCCCGCGGCTGCCGCTTTCGGTTTGTTTGCTTTAGTCTCTGCCATTAGATCCCCATAATGTTGTAGCCGCAATCGACATAGATCGTCTCGCCTGTAATGCCGCTCGAGAGGTCGCTGACGAGGAACATCGTCGTACTGCCGACCTCGGCCGCCGTGACGTTTCGCTTGAGCGGCGAGCGTTCGCCGACATAGCTGAGCAGCGAACCCATATTCTTGACGCCGCGTGCCGAAAGCGTATTGATCGGGCCGGCCGAGACCGCGTTGACCCGGATGTTGCGGGCACCGAGATCGGCGGCGAGATAGCGTGTCGATGCCTCAAGCGCAGCTTTGGCGACGCCCATGACGTTATAGTTCATCACGACCTTTTCGGCACCGTAATAGCTCATCGTCACGATGCTGCCGCCGTCCGTCATCAGCGGTGCGGCCGCAAGGGCGATCTGTGACAGCGAAAATGCGCTGATCTCGAGCGCCGTGCGAAAAGCCTCGCGCGTCGTGGCGACATACTCGCCCTCAAGTGCCTCTTTCGGTGCAAAGGCGATCGAATGCACGATGAAATCGATCTTGCCGTACTTCTTGCCGATCGCCTCAAAGGCCGCATCGACCGTCGCCTGATCTGAAACGTCACAGTGGACGACCAGCGAATCGTCAATTGTGGCCGCGAGGTCCTCGACATTCTCCTTCAGGCGGTCGGCCTGATAGGTAAACGCGAGTTTTGCACCCTGTGCGGCACAAGCCTGCGCACACGCCCAAGCGATCGACCGCTTATTGGCCACGCCAAAAATGACTCCGATTTTGTTTTCAAGCATCATAGTTGTCTCTCAATTCTACCGCCTACTGACTACCGGCTACTGTCTACTTACTACCGCTTTCCACCGCCTACGTCCACCCTAATCAGTCACGTATGTCCGCTGCAGCGATTCAAAATCCAGCAGCCTGATGTCGATATCGACCGGCGTGTCGGTAAAGCGTCTCGTGATCAGCATTCCCCGCAGGGTCTCTTCCTCGGCCGCCGAAAGCTGTGTGACGAGCACGAGCATCAGCTTGAGCCTCAGCCGCAGCTTCATGTCGGCGAGGTTCTTTTTGGCGGTGCTGATCTTTTTCAGCATCGATTCGATCTTGTCTTGACGGACGTCGGGCACGACCAGAAACGACACCTCGATACAGGTGATCATATCCTGCTCGATCAGGATCGCGTCAAACGGAGTACTGCCGAGCTGGACGTGACGCAGCAGCGGCAGCTTTTCCTCCTGCTGGATCTGCCTCAGGGCGAGGTCCTCGGCGACGATGTACGCCGACAGCAGGTCGCCGAGCGAATCGTCCTCGACACCGAGCAGCCGGGCGAGTTCCTTGACCTCGAGATTGACGTTTTGCCGCTGCAGTGCGGGAAGCGCGGCGTCCCATTTTACGAGGCGGCGGTCGCTGGTCGCTTCGAGCCAGCGGTTGCGGCTCATGTTCAGCACGATAAACGCCACGATCGACACGGCCGCCGCGATGATCAGCCCGACAGCCGCCCAGGCACGAGCCTGTATCCCGACGACGAGTGCCGCCGCGAGGCAGACAAACGCGATCGCGGCGGCGATGAATAGTGCGTAACCATTCGAACGCCGCTCGAACCGTGCCAGCGGATTGTCATTCTTCTTGTCCATTATTTACGCGGTCGTTGCGCGTTCAAACGGGATGTCGTCAAAGTGCGTCATGGTCTTAAACGCCTTGAAACGCTGATTGATCTCGGGGTAATCGAGGGCGTCGACGCGCTCGGTGCCGAACTTTTCGACGTTGAACGACGCCATCACCGAGCCGTAGATCATCGCCCGGCGGAGAATGTCGTCGGTGATCTCGTCGTGGCTGGCGAGATAGCCCATAAATCCGCCGGCAAAGGTGTCGCCCGCACCGGTCGGGTCAAAAACGCTCTCGAGCGGATATGCCGGCGTCGCAAAATAGCCGTTCTGCGTAAAGAGCGTCGCGCCGTATTCGCCGCGTTTGATGACGACGGCCTTGAGGCCGAGATCCATTATCGCCCGTGCGGCCTTGTGGATATTGGGTTCGTCGGTCAACTGTCTCGCCTCGGCGTCGTTGATGATGATGCAATCGACGACCTTGATCGTCTCGAGCAGGGCGTCCTTCATCGACGTGATCCAAAAGTTCATCGTGTCCATCGCGACAAACCTGGCGTCGGGCATCTGCTCGCGGACCTGTTTTTGCAGCATCGGCAGGATGTTTGCCAGAAAGAGGAACTTTGCCCGCTTCGAATTTTCCGAAAGGCTCGGGGCAAACGTCTCAAACACGTTCAGCTGCGTGTCGAGCGTGTGTGCCGTATTCATATCGTAATCGTAACGGCCTTTCCAAAAGAACGTCTTGCCTTCGGGCACGATCTGAATGTCGTCGGTATTGATCGCGTGTCGCTTGAACACCGCCCACTCGTCGTCACCAAAATCACCGCCGACGACGCCGACCGCGTTGACCTGCGTAAAAAAGCTCGCCGATAATCCAAAGTGCGTCGCCGCACCGCCAAGTATCTTATCCCGCTGCCCAAAAGGCGTCTCCAGAGCGTCGAACGCGACGCTGCCCACAACTGTTAATGACATAATCTTTTTTGTATTCGGTAGTCAGCAGCCGGCAGCCCGTACGCGCATCTTTCCGCCCGTACCAACTACCGCCAACCGCGTACTTACTTCAGCTATTTTACACGCCAAAGCGGGATTTTGCGATTCGGATCGCAAACTGACCGGTCACCGTTTGTTTAAGTTGTATTCATTGGCTCAATGCCCGTGATCCCGGCTCTGCCGCTCGATGTGCGGAAAAGCTATGCTTTTCCGAAAATTCGGCGTATAGCGGCCTGAGATAGCAGGTAAAATCTAGGGTAAGGCAAGCAGCGATACGGTCTCGTCTTTGTGAAACAACTCGATGACCTCAAGATCCTTTCGGAGCAGTTTTTCGATCTGACGAGTCGAGCAGTTTCCGAGCCTGATCCAGACTACTTTTGGCGGATTTCCGAGGACAAGGCTGAGGTCGTGCATATCGGAGTCTTTGGAAACGATCATATAGTCGCCCCCTTTCGCGAAATCCCAAACAACAGGGTCGTCAGACGATCTCATGCCGACATCGCTAACATGTATCGATTCGGGGAAAATATCGGCCAAAAGACGCGGCAATACGGGCGACAGGTTTTCGTCGAATAGCAGCTTCACGCCGGTACGGGAGCCATCATCAGGCGGCGTTCACGGTCGGCGGCGTACGAGATACAGGCTTTGAGATCCTCATGTGTCAGATCAGGAAAATCGGCAAGTATTTCGCTTTCGGTCATTTCGGAGGCGAGATATTCGAGGACCTCGTAAACCGTTATCCTTAGCCCCCGCACACACGGTTTGCCGCCGCGTTTGTTAGGCTCGATGGTTATGTAATCTCGATAGTCCATACCCCGAATTATCAACCGAAACAAAGTCAAACGCAAGCAAAATTAGCGACACCGGTATTGCGGCATCGACCTTGGCGAGGACGAACGGCGGCGTAGCCGCAGGGATAAGGGCGGATCTACTATTCCTCAAATCCCCTCGATCGAGATGCCGACGTGGCTGCGGATGTAGCGGCTGAAGCGGCCCGAATTCGAGCGTTTGTACCAGACCTTCGGCTTGCCTGTTTCGGCAAAAGTCTCAACGTAGATCGGTTTTCCGTAACCGTCGTATGACGGGGTCAGTTCGGCGTCGACGCCCGGAACGTATTCTATTATCTCTTCGCCGAGGGACGGCACATCATCAATTTCGGCGGAGGCATTTTCGACGTGCCGGGCGTCGCGTTCGGCGTCCTTTCGGCGGTATCGCTCCCGCATCTCGGCCAGCGACGGAGCGACGCCGGTCTTGTCATACTCGGCAAGCGCCTCGGCGTGCCCAAGCGCAAGCAGATAAAACTCGCGCCCAAGCGCCGGATCACTGGGCTGCGTGACCGAGTAAACGTCTCTGAACCGCGGGTCCTTTTCGGCCGTGTGAAACTCCTCACAGCCCGGAAAATGGCGGCCGACGAAGGGTTTCGCGACGGCGCGGTCGTCCACGGGCGACGCTTCATTTTGGGCCGCCGGCTCGGTCTCGGCCGCTGACTGGGTCGCGGTCCTAACTGGCTCTCGCCACATCTTGAGCAAATGATGGGCCCGCGTTTTCGGGATGTCGAGTTCGGCGGCGATCCGGCGGATCGGCCAACCGCTGTCCGACAACGTCTTGATCAGCCTGATCGTCTCCCATTCCTGCTCATTGCGGATATCGTCAAGCTGCTCGGCCTCGGGGGCATATTCGGCCAACTCGAACGACAGGTAATTGTCATCGAGCTTTCTCACCTCAAAAACGGGGACGTGTGCCGAATCGTAGAGGATCGGCGCGTTACGCGACGATATCTGTTTCAAATAGACGCGGTTCTCGCCCGTGCGGGCTCTGGCAAGGCCGAATATCCCGTCCGTGCGGCTCGCGACGGCCCGAAACAACGCGGTTCCCATCCGCAATCCCGATGTGCGGTTCGGCGTCACCGTCTGCAGAACGACGAGTATCGACAGCCCCATCTCCTTTCGGAGCCGGCGGAGCCCGACCAGCAGTTCGATCAACTGCCGATTGCCGTAGTGCGACGATACGAGCGATGTCAGGCTGTCGATGATGATCGTGTCGGCCCCGGCTGACGCGGCCATCGTGCGCAGGTCGGCGATAAAGAGGTCGGCGATGCTCTCGCCCTTTTTCGGCATCAGCATCCCCGCGTCGTACTCGGCCCGTGTCAGGCCGGGGGCAAATTTGTAATGCCGATGGAGAAACCTTGCCCGTCCGCCCGCGTGATCGGCGGCATAGCGCGACTCAAACTGCTTCTCATTGGCGTCGGTATCGACATAGAGTACCTTTCGCGGACCGCGGCGTGACCGCGACGCCGAAAACGAACCGCCGCCGGCGAGCGTCTCGGCGATCTGGACGGCAAATACGCTCTTGGCCGAGCCGGTATCGCCGATCATCGCCACCATTTCGCCCTCGGACCACAGGTCGTTCAGCAGCTTTTCGGGCATTTCCTTGCGTTTCGCGTCCCTGATCCACTGGTACGCGGGCTTGAGTTCAAAGTGATCGGCGGAGAGCGTCGGATATTTGATTTCGGTTTGCATATTGATAATTGTATCGAAAGATGCAATAATAAGATAGTGTTGCAACTGTGCAACAAAAAAGATATTTGAAAATCAAAAAAACAATTCAGGGACACGCAGGACACGCAGGACACGCAGGACAGCAGGGACAGCCGGGACAGCCGGGACAGCCGGGACATGCGGGACAGACGGGACACGCGGGAGACTTATCCTGACGGGCAGATCTTTCGCCCGGGTTCATATGTGGAGGCTGATCGAAGATCCGATCAAAGACGATCTATCGGGGTTGTTCGCGTGAGACCCACCATTTTGCGATAAATGGCAAAATTAGTATCTGTGCCGCGGCTCCGGGAAGTCCCGGCAGCATCGCCGCCTGCAGATACACGTCGAACGACTGCGGAACGGCTCCGGTCGCAAACACGAACGCAAGAAAGATCATTCGTCCGCCAATGACGGCAGCCGCCGTCGCAAGCAGTGCGTTAAAACGAAACGTCTCTCGCAGCAATCCGGCAATAGCGCCGTAGGCGGCGAGTTCGATCGTCATCGCCGGCAGAATGTGCGGCAGCGGATGACCCGAAAGCAGAAAGCTCAGTCCCGGGGCCGCCAGGCCGACGACCGCTCCCGAACGCCAGCCGTAGCAGATTCCGACCAGGATGACGGGCCAGTGCATCGGCAAGAGGTTTCGCACCGGCAACCCGAGGGCGTGTGCCCCGGCCGGAAGCAGGAATGCCGCCGCAACCAGTAAGATCGATTGCGTTGAAACCGCACGGAGACCCAATGAAGGCAGAACTAACGATATTTGATCAGGCGATGCCGTTTTTTCCATGAGCCAGATTATAGCTTAGGGCTGAACGTACAATCAAAGGCCGCAAATTATGTCATGTCGGCCGGCTCAGAAATGGGAAGATCAGCTTCGATCCATGCATGAATGTCTTTTAGCACTTCTATTTCGGGGCATTGCGGCAACACCTCATACTCAGAGATAAAACCCGTCGTGGCAAGCTGAAATAGGTGATTATAGGATGGGAAAAGTCGAACGAAAGCATGGCGATGACCGGCGGTGATCTCACGAAATGCATTTGCGTTAGAAACTCCCGGCACTTGCGTGTCCTTTTCACCATAAACGGCCAGCATCCGGCAGGTGACTCGGTCTAAGATCGAGGCCGGTGACTGCCTCAATAGGGATCTATAGGCCGGAGCACTGACAATTTTCGCCATTTGCCTGGCGTTGTCGCGAATATCGCCCTCGTCCATACTGTCCGCATCGGGCCATGACCGCAGCGAATTCTGGATGACCGACTCGATCTCACTTAACGCGGCAGCCCGATCCAAATCGGACCGGCATAAGGCGAACACCTGTTCGTTCATTTTGCGCTCGTGTTCCAGCTGAGCCGCAGTTGCTCCGAATTCACTTGAAATTGACCTTGCCTGCTCGTGTAAAAGTTCTTCGATCGGAACCGATGGTCCGGCCAGCATTACCACCGCCCATGGGTCCAATTGAGCCGCCGCCGAAGCAGCGACTAGTCCGCCCTCGCTATGACCAAGCAGCACGATGCGTGCGGCATCGACGTTCGGATGTTTTGCGAGCCAACGGTATAAGAAAACTACATCTGCAACGGCACTGTCGAAATCATGTTCGTTTGCATTTCCGGTTGAACCACCGACGCCGCGGTCATCAAATCGGAAAACAGTATATCCGTACTCGGCAAAGTATTGTGCAATTGTTCGGAACGGAGTGTGTCCGCAGACCGTCTCGTCTCGATCATTTGCACCGGAACCAGAGATCAGCAACAGGCAAGGCCTGGCGTTCGTCTGGAACGGAAGGGTTAGCGTGCCGGAAATGACGCCGTCCTTCACGGGTATCACAACCTCTTTTTCGAATAAATGCATTTCGATCAGATGTTCTCGACTACTAGGGTTATAACATCCTCTACTTGATCACAATTTTTGCTTCTCGCCGATGCGCCAGGGCGGATCCAGTCGATTTTCACCGGCGTGGTAGAGGCAGATGCTGTTGC
>CALDGX010000014.1 GCA_937941715.1 uncultured Chloracidobacterium sp.
AGCGGCGGGCCAGATGTTCGCCGACGGTCCAAACGATAACCGAACTCGACAGCCCGAGACCGGAGAGCCGGCCCGCCATCATGACGATCGTTTCGCCGGGGTTAACGACGCCCGCGGCGAGCAGGGTCTTTTCGCCGATCTTGAGCATTTCGCTCGTCGAACCGCGATCTTCATGAAGAAATGGCGTCACGCCCCAGATCAATGAAAGCTGATTGCACGCGTCCTGCGAGGTCGTAAGGGCAAACGACTGCAGTCCCGACCGGACGTTCGACAAACGCCGTGCCATTAGCCCCGATTCAGTAAAAACTGCGATCTTTTCGGTCCTTATCTCCTTGGCGGCGTATGCCGCGGCCTTGCACAGGGCCTGGCTGGTCCTGCCCGACGGCGGTTGGGTAAGCTTGACCGGCTTTTTCAGCATTTCGGGCTTGATGGTTTCGGCCGAATCGATGATCTTGACCATCGTTTTGACCGACTCGACCGGGAACTTGCCGCTGGCGGTCTCGGCCGACAGCATCACCGCGTCGGTACCGTCCCACACGGCATTGGCGACATCCGAAGCCTCGGCCCGCGTTGGGAATGGATTTTCGATCATCGACTGCAGCATTTGCGTCGCCGTGATAACGAACTTGTCGTGGGCCACCGCGAGCTCGATGATACGTTTTTGATAGACCGGTACGAGTTCGACGCTCGTCTCGACGCCGAGGTCGCCACGTGCCACCATCAACCCGTCGGTCTCCCCGATGATCTCCATCAGATTTTCGATCGCCTCGGCTTTTTCGATCTTGGCGACAAGCAGGGCTCGTCCGAGCTTGCGGGTGCTCAGACGTTTGATAATGTCTTTGACCTCGCGGCAATCAGCCGCCGACCTGACAAAGGAAAGTGCGATGTAATCAACATTCTGCTCCATTGCCCATTCGAGGTCGACACGGTCCTTTTCGGTTAGCGACGGTATCGGCAGCGGCGTGTTTGGCAGATTGATACCCTTTCTTTCGCTGAGCAGGCCGCCGGTGACGACCCGGCAGACCACGTCGGTCTCCGTTTTTGACTCGACGTGGAGTTCGAGAGCCCCGTCATCGAGCAAAATTCGGGCGCCGGGAGCTACTGAATCGGGGAGTTCGGCAAATGTCGTCGATACGATCGACTCATCGCCGACGATATCACGCGTGGTGATCGTAAACTCCGCTCCCTCGCGGAGCATTACCGTCTGCCCGTCTTTCAGCGTCCGCGTGCGGATCTTCGGTCCGGAAAGGTCGACGAGGATCGCAAGCGGCTTGCCGACTTTGGCCGCTGCGGCGCGTGCTGCCGCTACTGCCGCGGTATGTTCTTCCACGGTGCCGTGCGACATGTTTATCCGAACGGCGTTGACGCCGGCGGTGATCATTTCCTCAATTGTCGCGCTGTCTTTCGTCGCGGGGCCGAGGGTGGCCAGGATCTTTGCTCTTCGCATTAGTTAAATTTTATCGTAATCTCACTAAGACTCTAAGGGGCAGATCGAAGTAATTCGACCGCCGAGTCTGTCTGACGACCGCTATCCGGTCCTAAGCGAGTCCAGCTTTGCCGTAAAGCTCAAAACGGCGGCGACGTAGGTCGAGTGCGACCAGGTCAGCGGCGAAACCGATGTGTGCCGGCCCGAGATCGGCTCGATCTGCTCGCCCAGAACGCCTGACCGCAGCGCCTTTGCCGCGGTCCATTCGATGATATCGCGGGCCTTTTCGAGATCGCCGGGTGCTTTTGCGACGGAGATGTAGTATTCGGCGAGCCAAAGCGTACAGATGAACCAAGTGTTGCCAATGACCGAATCGCTCTCACGCATATATCCGTCATTTTCAAACCTTGCGATGCCGCCGACATCGGTCGGGTTCGTCAGCTTTTGCTCGATCGCGGCCATTGTCGAAATGACCATTTCGTCATTGGGAGCGAGGCAGCCGAAATAAAAGACACCAAAGAGCGACGCGTCAACGATCGGGTCCGCGACGAGCGTATCATCGCCGTTCGCAAGCAGGCCGCGCAAAAAACGGCCATGTTCGCGGCTGTACAAATGCTCGCACATCGCGGCGGCAACCTCATCCGCGGCGGCCGAGTACCTGTCGGCGAGGCCGCTGTCACCAAACAAACCGGCGAAATTCGCCGCCGCACGAAGCCCCGCGACAACCGTCGCACATGTAAATGTGTGAACGCCGCGGCGGTCCTCCCAGAGGTTCCAACTCGCGTTCGGGAGTTTCGTAAAAGGGTCGCGAAACGCCTCCAAAAAATCGGCGCATCTCACGATCAGGCCCTTGTAGATCTCGGCGATATGCCGCTCGTCGGGATGCATTGAATAATGCTCCCACAGTGCCCAGAGGACGAGTGCCGTCTCGTCTTCCTGGATCGGATACATAGGCCGTTTAGCATATTTGTCCCAGTACGAATGCCATCCCGACCCGACCGATCCGTCAGGGTTATACTTCTGCAAAAAGTAACCGCGTTCGTGCACTATCCGGGCGCACAGGCTCAAAAACCTCCGCGAAAATTCCGGATGGCCGGCACGGTCGAGAGCGTTTGCGACAAATGCACCGTCACGCGGCCAGAGGTAACTGTAATGATCGGTCGCCCGTTCGGTAACGTCGTGATCATTGGCCGCGATTATGGCCCCGTGTTTATCGATCTGCGAACGGACGATCAAAAGGCTTCGCCGATATAGTTCGGCGGCCGCGTCCGAGAGTTCGAATGCCGGTGTGTGCCCGCCGGCGAGGAATCTCATTGAATCGGCGGCGGCATCGCTGATATAGCTTGCCGGGCCGGCGGTCAGCACATTTCGGTTGATCGCCTCGACCTGTTTGTGCGTCGTCCCGGCGGCGATCCAATAGTGAAACTGCGCCGTTCCGCCGGCTGTGACGCTAAGGTGGATACCGATGGTCGAATCGACCGAGCCCTCGGTTATCGCCCCGCCGTGAAGGTCGCCGTCCTCGGCGTCACGCCATGTGCCCTCGCTGTTGCGAAACGCCTTGCGGCCCGTCGCGAACTGATCAAAATGCGGTTCGGTGTTGACCAGGAAATAACGGTGCTTCTTGTAATGGATCAGCGCCAGCGTTTCCGGGTCATAAAACGCGGTGTCGCCGACCTTGTTTTCGTACAGCCGCAGGTCATGATGCAGATAAACGCGCACGTCGCGGGGTTTTTGCGACAGATCGCGGACCGTTACCCGACGGACCAGTACGTTCTCGGTCTCGGCCACGGCGTCGCTGCACCTGATCTCAATGCCGAGTTCGGCGTTGGTCAGCGTCACGTCCGTAACCAGTGCATCGTCGAGATAGCCGAGCTTTCGCTCCCAGCCGTCGGCAAATATCCACGAAAATACGCCGTCGGCCCAAACGCCGAATCGGCACGGAAACCCCTCGGTGTGGTTTTCCTGGCCGACGTGCGGAAAATATATGTCGCGGATCTGATATTTGTCGTCAAAATTGACGAGCAGGCTGCCGTTGCCGACCGGAATGTCTCTCATCTGGTCTCCGGCTTAGTTGCTGTTGACGGCGGCCTCGACCGCCTTTTCGAGGTCGATCTTGATGGCCGGGCTATAGCCGACAAATTTCCGTACGAGTTTGCCCGAGCGGTCAAAGACCGCCGTCTGGGGAATGGCGCTTGTTTCCGCAAATATGAAGTTGTTCAGCGCGTCCTCGGGGGTCGCGATCGGATAATTTATCTTGGTCTGTTTGGTAAATTCCGGCACCTTTTCGAGGTCTTCCTGGCCGCCGACGTTCAGGCCGACGATCGCCAGTTTGTCCGGCCCGTATTTTTCGAGCATCGAGTTAAGATGCGGTATCTCATCACGGCAGGGCCCGCAATAGGTTGCCCAAAAATCGAGGATCACGGCCTTGCCCCGGTACTCGCTCAGTTTTTTGACATAACCGTCGGTCGTCGTCCATTCCATCTCGGTCAGTGGTTTCGACGGCGGCATTGGCACGCCCGTCTGAGGGACATCGTTTACCGAGACCGGCCGGTTTGACACCGCAACCGGGGCAGCGGCGGGCCGGCAGCCGGCAAAAAACACCGAGATAGTGACGAGTGCAAGGAAAATGGCCGTTTTCATAAGCAACTTTATGGTAATTGACACGCCGCGATTTGTAAAAGAAATCGAGCGGCGATTTGCCGGAGCCTCAATTATGGCTAACATCTAGATGTGAGCCGATATTCGCCAAAGGTCGCCGAGTTTGCCGCCGCGGCAAAACATGCCGGCATCGACCCTGACGCCGACGGGTTCGGTGCCGACGCCGATCTCAGCTGCGGCTCGGTCGTTAGATTTTCGGTCAGGTTCGACGACGACACAGGCGGTATCTCAGGCGTCCGTTTCAATTCGAACGGCTGTTCCTGGATGGTCGCATCGGCCGAGGCCTTTTGCTCACGGCTCTCCGGACAGAATGTCGAGAGCCTCGGCGGCCTCGGCGGCGATCACCTGACCAAGCTGCTGACGGCGGAGTTAGGCGACATCCCCGATGACCGCCGTCACTGCGCCGCGACCTGCGTCGCCGCGGTCAAAAACGCTTTTGCCGACCGCCGGGAGCGGCGGGCGGCCAGTACGCCGGCTGAGAGCACGCTCATCTGCAGCTGTTTTGGCGTCAGCGAGGCCGAGATCCGCGGCGTTATCGAACGAATCGACGCTGATTCCGTTGCGGACGTGACCGCCGCGTGCAATGCCGGCGGAGGTTGCGGCTCATGCCAAATGCTCATTCAGGATCTGATCGACACGGTTATCGAGCACTATTGAGATATGCTATACTCTTGAAAAATCACCGCGAGCTCGTGTTTTTGTCCGGGTTTCGCTGGCAAAAGTGAGAATTCAAGCGGATCGCCGTAGCGATTTGAATCGACATTACTGATGGATGACCCTGCTAGTTTGTTCGCCTTTTTCTTCGATTCGACTGCCGTTGTCGACGAACCTAACGCCCTCGGAACAATTTCCAAATTATTTTTGGTAGTTTTGCTAGTGCTTGCAAATGGTTTCTTCGTTGCGAGCGAATTTGCCCTTGTTGCCGTCCGCAAAACGCGTATCGAGGCCCTGGCGGCAGAGAGTCGGGCCGCCCAGCGCGTTCTCGACATACTTAACAACCTCAGTGCCTATATTTCGGCAACTCAGTTGGGCATCACGTTGGCATCGCTTGGTCTCGGATGGGTCGGCGAACCGGCGGTGGCATCGTTGATCGAGCCTTTGCTAACATATTTGGGTCAGGTCACCGGTGCCGCGTTTCTGGCTTCGGGAGCGGTGATGCATGCCATTTCTTTTGCCATCGCGTTTTCGTTCATCACGTTCCTGCACATCGTTTTTGGCGAGCTTGCGCCGAAAACGGCCGCTCTCGAGCTTTCGGAGCGGATTGCGATGCTCATCGCGTTGCCGCTCGAGATCTTTTACAAGGTGTTTAGCTACCCGATCAGGCTGCTTGACTGGACCGGAACGCGGACGGTCCGCATGTTCGGACTTCACCCCAGCGACGAACATGGTTCGAGCTACAGCGAAGACGAGATACGCCATCTGATCAAACTCTCGCAGGAAAGCGGCCAGATCAATGCCGAAGAGCAAAATCTGATCAACAAGGTCTTTGAGTTTTCCGAGACGACGGTCAAAGAGGCGATGATACCGCGAACGGGCATAGTCGCGATCGCCGAGGGCAGTTCATTTGAGGACATCGCCAGATCATTCAGCGAGCACGGTTATTCGCGGCTGCCGGTCTATCGAAATTCGCTTGACGACATCGCCGGCGTGATCCACAGCAAGGACCTGCTGGCATTTACCCACAAGCCAAAGTCGTTCAAGATCGAAAGCGTGATGCATAAGCCCAATTATGTCGTCGATACCGCCAAGCTCGAAGACGTTTTGCGGCAGATGCAGAAAGAGAAATTCCACTTTGGCTTTGTCGTCGACGAACACGGCGGCGTCGAGGGCATCATCACGCTCGAAGACCTGCTCGAGGAGATCGTCGGCGACATTTCCGACGAACACGACGAAGAGGTCAATGAGCAGATCGACCGTCAGGATGACGGCAGCTACCTGCTCGACGGCGGCCTCGCGGTCCGCGACCTCAACCGCCGGCTGGAGATGAATATTCCCGTGTCCGACGGCTACACGACGATCGCCGGCTTTTTGATGTCGGAGTCGGGCCAACTGCTCGAAGAGGGCGAGACCGTGCCGTACAACGGACACGTCTTTACGATCGAAAAGGTGGACAAACGGCGGATCACCGAAGTCAGGATGACACCGACCGAGCCCCGCTCCGCCGCCGCCGAATAAACCGTCTCAAATCAACTCACCGCTTTTGATAACGCAGTAAATACCGGCTGTCCAGCGTGTCCCTGCTGTCCCGCGTGTCCCGAGTGTCCTGACTGTCCAGCGTGTCCCGAATGTCCCGACTGTCCAGCGTGTCCCGAATGTCCCGAGTGCCCTGCGTGTCCTGACTGTCCAGCGTGTCCCGAGTGTCCTGACTGTCCTGACTGTCCTGCGTGTCCCGCGTGTCCTGACTGTCTTGACGCTCTCGACTCACCAGACTCGACAGACTCGACAGACTCGCCAGACTTAATAGACTCGACAGACTCAATAGACTCTCTTGACTCGCTCGACTCGCCAGACTCAATAGACTCGCCAGACTCAATAGACTCTCTCGACTCGCTCGACTCGATAGACTCACCCGACTCTCAGGCCTGTTCTATGAATTTTCAAAGATCTGACTTCTTCAATCTTATCATAAGTTGCAAGCATACGGCAATATCTTATCTATGCAACGACAGGTCGGCGGCGTGGCGATCGGGTTTCGGGCTTTGCCCGATTCGCAGTGCGGTCGCGGCTGTGCCCGACCGTCGTATGTCCTGAACTGACCCAAGGAGGCGGCCAATGCCGCCGATCTTCTGCCTTTTACATGCGTTTTCTTACTGGCATATAGTGCCGTCGATATTTAAGGGCGTTGACTAGGGGACCGACGCCGGCGGCGTCGAATGTTTATAGGTTGCGATGCAGGATAAAGAGAACATACGACCCCGGCCGGGGTCGAACGTTATCGGGTGGTGATCGATGTTCTATAAACGTGCGATCCCTCCGGGATCGAAGACAACGCCAACTCCTTGACATCGGCCCATATCGGGCAGAAACTACCGATGTTATGCCCAACGCCTCCCAGCGATATTCAGCAGACACGATCATCTCTAACCGCGCCGCATTGGGAGACGCGGCATTTGTCGGTTTTTCAAGAACACTGAACGGTCAGACTCCGAGCAGAGAATCGCAATATCGCATGCCTGACCCCATGCTTCCTACAGGCTACACTTACAAGCTGAACGGAGCGTTGGACGAGGAGACTTACCCAAGCGGACGCGTGGTGAAGAATGTGTTGGACAATACAGGCGATCTTAGCATTGTTCAAAGCAAGAAGAATACGGCCTCAGGCTATTGGCACTTCGCTGATTCGTTCACCTACAACGCCGCCGGGGCCGTGACCTCGATGCAGCTTGGAAATGGACGTTGGGAATCGACCCAGTTCAATTCGCGTTTGCAGCCGACGCAGATCGCTCTCGGCTCGACCAATGCCGCGACGGACCTGGTCAAGCTCAACTACACCTACAACACGACCGGCAACGCCGACAATAACGGCAACGTACTTTCGCAGACGATCACGGTCCCGACGGTTGGGAGCAATAATGGCTTTGTCGCTGTGCAATCCTACGGCTACGACGAGTTGAATCGGCTGAAGGACGCGACCGAGATCGTCACCCCAACGGGCGGGAGTTCGTCGCAGTCCTGGAAGCAGGAATTTAGTTTCGACCGTTACGGAAACAGAAGTTTCGTAACAGGCACGGGCCACACGGACACTTTGGGAAGCTGCACGACGATGTGCAACCCGACGTTTGATGCAACGAACAACAGGATCACTTCGTCAGGCTTCTCCTTCGACTCGTCGGGAAACACAACGCGCGATGCTGCTGACAGAAAATTCACATACGACGCCGAGAACAAACAAACAAAAGCCGAAACGCTTAGTGCCGGGACGAATACCGTAACAGGAACGATCGGCGAATACTCGTACGACGGCGATGGTCGCCGCGTTAAGAAATATGTTCCGAGCACCGGAGAAACAACGATCTTCGTTTACGACGCTGCCGGAAAGCAGATCGCGGAATATTCGACGGTCGTGGCTTCGGCGAATGATGCAAAAGTCGCGTATCTAACCGCCGACCACCTTGGAAGTCCCCGGATCAACACCGACGCGACAGGTTCCGTCACCGCCCGCCACGACTACCACCCCTTCGGCGAAGAGATCGACGGCACCGGCGGCAGAACTACCGGCTTGAATTATGGTTCCGACACCGTCAGAAAGCAATTCACCGGCTATGAGCGCGACGGTGAGACCGGATCGGACTTTGCTGAGGCGAGATATTATTCGGCAGCTCTTGGGCGTTTTTCCAGTGTGGATCCTGTAGGCGTCAATCTCTCTCGAAAAATTGATCCCCAAAGGATAAATGCTTATGTATTTGTTAGAGATAATCCCCTGAAGTTCGTCGATACAGACGGCCGCGATTTAACGCTTGCTGCCGGCTTAAAGAAATCTGAACAAGATCGGATAATCAAGAACGCGATCAAGCTATACCGGAAGGAATCGGGGCGCAAAGCCCTCGAGAGAATGGAAAATAGCGGTACAACCTACGAGTTTAGAGTTGGCCGGTTGCCTAACAAGTCATCAGATGTCGGGGTAGCTGAGAATTACGGATTAACTAAGCCAGATACCCTGTACGGAAAAAAAGACGAGAAAACTGGCAAGATTATTTCAATTGACAAGGATAAAATTACGGTGGGTATCACGCTCGATTTGAATAAGCTCGACCAGACACAACGCGACATTCTCGATGGGAAACGCTCCGTTGGAACCCTTCCTTCCGAAAGCGAGGTCTTTGACCATGAAATTGGACATGGCGATGATTTTGAGAATGATCCCGTGAATCAACAAAACCAAAGTTTATCGCAAGACGAGGAAAATGCGAACAACTTTGTACAAAGAATTCGAATGGAGAAAGACACTATGAGCGAGGAGGATGCTCGGGCTCGGGTACGAGAAATATTAGGATTACCTCCTGAACCCTCGAAGCGTTCGAAGAAACAAAAGGAGCGGCAGTAGTATGAGAGATAATCGCGCCAAGATTCCGAGATTGTTTGGCATTCTTGTGGTTCTATTTGGATTGGGCGGCAGTGGACTTAGCCAATCCATTCCCAACCCCACTCCCGTTCCTTGGTGGCTGAATCAGCCCGACTCTCCGCTGCAGATTACCTTGTCACCTAAAAGGGATCGACTTCTTATCGCTAACATATCAAATCGAAACGTGGATGGTTTTCGGTTGGGATGCGCAGCGATAGTACTTCCGCGAATGAAGATAAGAAAGAAATTTTCTTGGAAAGCGTCAGTTTCTTTACGAGCGGCCTCGGATGGCACGTACCCTTTTGAATCGCTTGATGATATGTACAATGCGGCTGACGTATGTCGCGGCGGAATGTTGATAGTGGTTGCTGTAAGATTTGATGACGGGTCATCGTTGCGTTTCAGTTCAGACTAAACAACTGTGGCCGAGCCTGCTTTCTAGTGATTCACGTCCGTGATCGCTCAGCTCGGGTTATTGATAAACTTATCAGTAGTCTGGTTAGTCCAATGACCGACGAAGACAACGACATCACGAACGCGACAGAATACGACGACATCGGACGTCCGATAAAGGCGATCACGGCTCAGGGAACCGCATTGGAATACTGGACGATCACTGAGTATCACGATACTGATAGATTTGTTGTCGTTAAGTCCGATATCGAAGCAAAAGGCGAGGAAGATCGGGGTCAGGCATGCGATATTGCGATTCTTTTGATATGGTGTGTGTCA
>CALDGX010000015.1 GCA_937941715.1 uncultured Chloracidobacterium sp.
CCGAACGCCAGCGAAGTTCACTCCGGCGAAGATCGACGGTGCTATGAGCATCGAACCTGGTTCAGCCCTCAATTTCTCTTACCCTGCCGCCGAGGATACAGCAATTTTGATTCGTGGTACCGATGGTAGCTACGCTGCATTTGGTCAGAAATGCACGCATCTGTCCTGTCCGGTCTTTTATTCGCAGGAGAATGACCGCCTCGAATGCCCGTGTCACAACGGTGGTTTCAGTTCGAAGACCGGCGAGGTCTTATATGGCCCGCCGCCGCGTCCGCTCGATAGAATCGAGCTTGAAACGATCAACGGAGAGATCTTTGCAGTGAAAAGGGAGGTGCGTGGCCATGAAGGATAACTCCAAACCGCAAAGACCCCAGAGCCGCGGACTTGCCGCCGTTTGGCAGGCCCGTCTCGCGATGCTTGTTATGATCAACGTGGCACAACTCTGGATCCTCTCGGCAGCGGTAGAGGCTGCTCTTGCGCATGCGTACACTCAACTGGCTCCGCTCGTCATTGCCTCAGGTATATGCTGGCTGATCGCACTTAGCATAATCGTTTGGTGGAAGCCCTCTCCGCCTCGATGAGTCGACCCGGTTTTTCATTAAGCTCGTTGATTTATTTCCCTCGGTTCGTGGCCACAGGTATAAGACTTGAGGGGGACGTTGTTTAAGACGTATGGATACTAAGACATTTCAGCCTGGCTCAGCTCGGGCACTTTTTTTTTCGACAACTGCCTTTGCCGTTACGTTTGCCGTCTGGGGTCTTATCGCCGCACTCGCCCCCACCTTCACCGAGCTATACGGCCTTTCTGGCAAGGAAAAAAGCCTTTTGATCGCGATTCCTGTCCTGCTGGGCTCGATCGGCCGTCTTTTTGCGGGAATGCTGGCGGATAAATATGGCGGTCGACGTATCTTTGCGGCTCTTCTCATATTTTCAGCGGTACCTGCGATCGCTATAGGCTTTTCGCAAAGTTACACCCAATTGCTGATCCTCGGCCTATTTCTCGGGCTCGCCGGAACATCCTTTCCGGTCGGCGTCGGCTTTACTTCAAAATGGTTCAGTCGTGAAAAGCAGGGGACCGCCCTTGGCATTTACGGAATGGGCAACATTGGACAGTCGATCGCTGTATTTTCCGCACCTGTCCTCGCGATCTACTTGGGTGACTGGCGTTATGTTTTCTTCATCTTTGCGGCCGTCACATTTAGCTGGGGACTAATGTTCTATTTTTCTGCTCAGGACGCTGCTGTAACGGCCGCTCCAAAAACACTGAAGCAGAATCTCAGCGTTCTGCGAACCTCCGGCTACGCCTGGATACTGTCATTATTCTATTTCCTTACATTCGGCGGTTTCGTCGCTCTCGCCCTTTATCTGCCCACCTTCCTGAAGGAAATATTTAGCTTAACCCCGACCGACGCCGGGGCCCGCACTGCGGGATTCGTCCTTGTAGCAACCGTACTGCGACCAGTTGGCGGGATCTTGGCCGACAAGATCGGAGGCGGCAAGGTTCTACTCGGTGTCTTCGCGGCGATCGCTGTACTTGCACTTCTGTTGAGCTCCGTTTCTATCGTTCCTTTCACGATCGGAGCGCTTGGTTGCGCCGCTGCACTTGGCCTGGGTAACGGAGCCGTATTTAAGCTCGTTCCTCAGTATTTCCCGAACGAAACCGCCACAGTCACTGGACTTGTTGGGGCGTTTGGCGGGCTGGGAGGTTTTTTTCCACCACTGGAACTCGGCTTTGTTAAGGACGCCACCGGATCTTATACGCTCGGGTTTGTGTTTCTTTCTTTATTTTCCGTGATTTGTCTTGTGGTCAATTATTTTTCATTTATCAAGCCAACAATGAGGAGTTACGAGAGAACCGGAGAATCTTCCTAGAACGCAATGAGTTTGATCGATGGATTTGTTTTGGCAGGCGGCCAAAGCCGACGCATGGGGCAAGATAAAGCGGCACTGTTGCTCGGAGGCAGGACGCTCATAGATCGGGCAGCAGGTGCCATGTTTTCGATCGCAAACACAGTTTATTTGGTCGGCAATTCAAATGACGCAATTACTTCGCTTCCGATAATTCAAGATCATCCAATTATGGGAGACGCCCGCGGAGCAATCGTGGGATTATATACAGCGCTTGTGAGCGCTAAAACCGAGTGGATAGCCGTACTCGCGTGCGACCTGCCATTTGTCACTGGCGAATTAATGACTCGGATGGTAGACATTTTGCGGCACTGCCTAGACTCGGAAATGAATCATATTGATGCCATCTTCGCCGAACAGCCAGATGGACGCAATCAGCCGCTTTGTGGGCTGTACCGGCGGGACCCGTGCCTTCCCAAGGTCGAAACAATGTTGTCCGATGGTGAATGGCGAATACAACGATTGCGTGAACGACTCCAGGTACGGGCAATTGGGTTTTCCGAGATCAAAGATATTCAAGGCTCCGAATTCTTGTTCTTAAACTTGAACACACCCGAGGAATATCGAGCAGCAGTCGAAATTGAAAAGATGCGACTCCGACCGGCTTTTCTGAACCCGAGATAATTCGACCGCGATGCCCGGCCATGGAAAGATCAGTGATTAGTCCGACTCTCGCCCGAAGGAAATGAACCGTTCTGATTTGCGAAGTAATGCAAAATTACTGCACCTCACCGTTGTCGATTTCGTCAAGCCGCTTGACAGCCTCCAACAAGAGTTTGTCATCAGTTTGAGCGTAGACCGTTGTGATGCTCATGTCAGAGTGCGCAAACAGATTCTGCACTATAAGCGGGTTCGTATTTCGCCGGATCAGCTCGCTGGCGAAATAGCTGCGAAGATCGTGAAAGTGATAGTTCTCTTCTCTCGTTCCGCCTTTCTTGTTTATCCCAGCGTTACGGAGTGCAGTTTGCCATCGTTTACGGAAGTCTTTTACCGGGAACGGCAACTGTTTTTCATCGATCATCGCTTTCAAAACCTTTGTCGCGGTCGCGTTGAGCGGAACTAGGCGTGGAGGTCTTCCCTTCGAACCGATCACAAAAACATGTTCGTTTTCAAAATCGATAACATCTTCCGTGATCGCGACAAGTTGTCCGCGACGTAATGGAAGATTCACTGCGAGGACTATCAGTCGATAAAGCAGTGTATCCTTCTCCAACTCCGTCCAAAGTGCTTCCTTTTGTTTCGGATTTAGCAGCCGTCTTCGAGGGGGCGGTTCCGGTAGAGCCTTCACGTACTGCATCGGGTTGCGTTCCAGAATTCCCTCTTCACACGCTAAGCTGAAGATCTTCGACAACGTGGACATGATCCGGTTGATCGACGCCGATGAGAGTGCACTTTCTTTCTTCCGTTTGTTTTGGCGAGTCTGAAGTTTGGTCCGGCAGTTCCGACAATCCTGAGGGCTGATGCTGGATATAGTCTGTTTCTTAAAGTATCCGAGAAGAAGTCTTATATAAAGTTCCTTTGCCCCTTGATTGACATTGTTCTGCTGCACGTACGGCCGGTACTTCTGGTCGATGAACGCTGCCAACGTGGTCGTGGTGTCCGTAACATTGTAACTATGATCGAACGAAGCCTTAATGATCTGCCTCTCAGCCAACTCAGCTTCCTGTTT
>CALDGX010000016.1 GCA_937941715.1 uncultured Chloracidobacterium sp.
TTCATATTGGTCAAAAAAACGGTCACATCCACGATGCTGCCCCAGGACGACCCGGCATCCTCGAGAATGTACCGCACGTTCTGAAACACAGACCTGCACTGGGTCTCGATATCGTACGAAACGATCTCGCCGGCCTCGTTCAGTTCGACGCCCGGGATCTTTTTTGTGCCTCGTTCCCTCGGCCCGACTCCCGACAAAAACAGCAAGTTCCCCACTCGCCGCGCATGCGGATACAGCCCGACCGGCTCCGGGGCTTTGCCCGAATTAATGATCTTTTCATTCATCGACGTAGATTTTATCAGAAGTCGGCCGCGGACCGAATTGCCGCCTCTCCTGACCGGTAATCGGCAGTTTAGAATCCGCTTTTGCGCATGGACCGAATATACTGTCATGTGGGGTACGAAAGGTACTATGAAAGGCATCTTCGCCAGAGCGGCGTTCGCTGTTCTGCTATTTTCTACGAGTTCCGTCTCGATCGCGGCGGCAGATCAGACTGCGGTCTTCGCCGGCGGTTGTTTCTGGGGAGTTGAAGCCGTGTTCGAGCACGTCAAAGGCGTAAAAAGTGTCGTTTCGGGCTACTCTGGCGGTACCAAGGCCACGGCGAATTACGAATTGGTAAGTTCCGGCGAGACCGGGCATGCTGAGGCCGTCAAGGTCGTTTTCGACCCGGCTAAAGTGACCTATCAGCAGCTGCTTTACGTGTTTTTTGCCGTTGCTCACGACCCGACGCAACTCAATTTTCAGGGCCCCGACCACGGGCCGCAATACCGATCGGCGATCTTTTACGCCAACGATGACCAGAAGAATTTGGCCAAAGCCTTCATCGCGGCGATCGACTCGTCAAAAGTTCTGTCAGCCCCGGTAGTAACCACACTCGAACCGCTGAAAGCCTTTTACGACGCCGAGGAATACCATCAGGATTACATGAAAAAGAACCCCAACGATCGGTACATCGTCGTCCACGATAAACCAAAGGTCGAGGCCCTAAAAGCCAAATTTCCTGCACTTTACATAGAAAAGTAACCGGCAAAGTTGACCGCGGATGACGCCGATACCGTGAATAAGACCGGATCTAAAAGATCAGTTCTATTCCGCGTCCTTTGCGGTTAAATAACTCGAGGCTACTTCGATCTCTCGACCCAAACCTGCACGAGATGCACCAGCGTCTCGGTGGACTTTTCGAGTCCCTTTCGCGAATTAAATTCGAGTTTACCGTGGAAATTGTGTCCACCGGTGAACAGATTCGGTGTCGGCAGTCCCATCGCAGTAAGCCGCGAGCCGTCAGTACCGCCGCGGATCGGGCGAAGTTCGGCCTTGATGCCGGCCCGCTTGGCCGCCTCGATCGCGTAGTCGGTCAACTGCGGGTGATCTTTTAACGTTTCTTTCATATTCAAATACCCGAGGGTACTCGCATATTCGATCTTGGTTTTAGGAAACTGCCGCTGAATAGCGGCGACCATCTGCTTGATGGACTTTTCCTTGGCGGCAACACCGCTCAGGTCAAAATCGCGGATCAGTATCTTAACGGTCGAGGTTTCGACGTCCATCGTGCCGACGTACGGATGTAAGAATCCGACACGCCCGGCCGTTGTCTCGGGCCGGAACGGATATTTGGCAAACTGCGCCAGAAAGGCTCCGGCGGCGATCGCCGAATTTACCATAATGCCCTTGGCCGTCCCGGGATGAGTTGACCGGCCGTGAAATGTGACGGTTGCCGTACGAGCCGACCAGGTCTCGTTGGAAATGTCGCCAAGCTGTTCGCCGTCGACCGTGTACGCAAACTTTGCCCCCCAGCCCTTGATGTCAAACTTCTCAATGCCGCCGCCGACCTCTTCATCGGGCGTGAATGCGATCGCGATGTTGCCGTGCTTGATCTGCGGATTTTGTTTGAGCGTATCGATCATCGTCATGATCTCGGCAATACCCGCTTTATCGTCCGAGCCCAGAAGCGTCGTGCCGTCGGCGGTGATGATGTCATCACCGATCAGATTCTTGAGATCAGGATTCTGGGCGACCGTTATGACCTGAGTCTTGTCGCTCGGCAAAACGATATCGCCGCCCCGGTAATTCTTGTGAATAATCGCGTTAACATTCGCCCCCGAGACCGCCGGGCTGGTGTCCATGTGTGCGATAAAGCCGATCGTCGGCACCTTAGAGTTGTCAGCCAGATTTCCCGGCACCATACCGTAAACAATGCCCCATTCGCTCTTGCGAACGTCTTTGACCCCAAGTTCTTTCAGCTCCTTCTCCAGCAGTCTCGCCAGATCAAGCTGTTTTTTGGTCGAAGGCGGTGCCGGCTGATCCTCCGCCGACTGCGTGTCGATCTTCACATATCGAAGGAAGCGGGACATTGC